>CAZZGE010000130.1:0-12852 GCA_964653665.1 uncultured Porifericola sp.
TCCCTGGCAGCCATACCTGCTGATGCCCGCAGCCAGGCCCGGCTGCTGGTCAAAGGCAAAGGCACATTGGCAGGGGTAGATATGGCCCGGAATATTCTCCACACGGTAGATTCTACACTCAAAGTTGACATCCATCTGCGGGACGGTGACCAGGTCAAGCCCGGTGATATAGCCTTTGTGGTCAGCGGCAGCGCTCGCTCTATTCTTTCGGCAGAGCGCCTGTTGCTCAATTGTATGCAGCGGATGAGCGCCATCGCTACTTACACGCACCGGCTTACCCGTATGATCAGCCATACTTCCGCCCAGCTGCTGGACACCCGAAAGACGACGCCTAATTTTCGCCTTGCCGAAAAGTGGGCGGTAAAAATAGGAGGTGGCATCAACCACCGATTTGCCCTCTACGACATGATCATGCTCAAGGATAACCATATTGACTTCGCCGGTGGTATTGACCAGGCCATACGTCACACACGTGACTACCTGGACAAACTGGGAAAACCACTGCAGTTGGAAATTGAAACCCGTAATCTGGACGAAGTTCGGCAGGTGCTGGCGTGCGGACAGGTGGACGTAATCATGCTGGATAATATGTCTCCTGATGAGATGAGAGATGCCGTAGCCCTGATTGACCGCCGCTTCCTTACTGAAGCTTCGGGTAATATTAACGAACAGACGATCGTAGAAGTAGCCGAGTGTGGCGTAGACTATATCTCGGTAGGTGCCCTGACCCATTCCGTAAAAAGTATAGACCTGAGTTTAAAGGCTTTTTGACAATTCTCAGCCGAAAACTTTATACTTGCATCCTAATTCTCAAAAAAATAAAATATCCCTAACAAAAAATGATCGTAAAGACGAAGAAATATAAGCTAGAGACAGGTACCTATATCAAGCTGGCGATGCTCAATATTGTCAGGGAGCAGTGGTGGGTCTTTCTCATTGCAGTAGCCATCGGCTGTGGTGCTTTTATCATCTGGTCGTGGTGGTGGATCATTGGTTCCCTGATCGCCCTGTCACTCTATTTCCTTTTCTGGCTGATACAGTTTGCCGGTGTGACGCAAATGGAGCAGAATAAGATCCTTTTTGAACGACTTAGTTACGAGATTAACAGCCAGCAGGTACTGATCAAAGTAAATCCCAAGCAGGGCATGCCGCTCAAGTGGGACATGATTAAGAAAGCCCGGATCGGTAAAGACTATTTCCTGCTGACTGTCTCCAAAGCACAGCTGGTACACCTACCTTTCCGAATCTTCAATACTGAAAATGAGAAAAAATTTATGGAGACAATCCTCAAGCGTAAAGGCTACATAAAGCAGGATCAACAGGCATAACAATCATGCACAAAGCAAAATAAAAGCGCTGCAAAACTGATCTGCAGCGCTTTTACAGTTTTATGCTCAGCCTGGTTTAAGAGGTCTGGGCTTTCTGTTGCTTCTCAGTGGCAACTTTACCCTTAGCTGACAGGTCTACAACTACTGGAGATGCAATAAATATAGATGAGTAGGTACCGATCAATACACCGATGAAGAGGGCAAAGGAGAAGCCTCTTAGTACCTCACCTCCAAAAATCAACAGGATCAGTACCACCACCAAGGTAGTAACCGACGTTATGAGCGTCCTGGACATGACATTATTAACTGACTCATTGATCACTGCAGCCATATCAGATTTAGGCTTCAGGCCAAGCGTTTCACGGATACGGTCAAACACAATCACGGTATCGTTGATGGAATAACCAACAATCGTCAGCATGGCCGCGATGAACACTTGATCTACCTCGTAGCTGATACCCAGCAGTTGTACGATGGAGTAAGCGGAAAGTACAAACAGCACATCGTGGAAGAGCGCAATGACCGCTCCCAGACCATACTGCCATTTACGGAAACGTACCAGAATGTAGAGAAAGATGGCAATCAGGGCTACTACAATAGACTCCTGCGCGGCCTGTTTGATATCGTCTGCGATGGTGGCACCCACTTTGGAAGAACCAGAGATGGTGAAAGCGTTGTCACCCAGTTCGGCAGCGTTTTTCTGGAAAGCACCTCCGGTAAAATCTGCTATTCCACTGATTAGACGCCGCTGTACCTCCTGGTCAGCTTCCATAGATTCGTCTTCAACCAGGTAGCTGGTGGTGATTTTCAGAATATTATTGGCACCGTATGTTTTGACCTCTACGCTGGCATTCTCAAAATCATCGTCAAATGAGGTTTGCAGGTCAGAAGTAACTACCGGCTCCTCAAAGGTTACTACGTAAGAGCGGCCTCCTTTGAAGTCAACGCCCAGATTAAGCCCCCCCTGTGTGATTAGCATTGCCATACCGAAGGTAATAAACACGACAGAGAAGATATAAGCAATTCTTCTCTTGGACATGAAGTCAAAATTCAGGTTGGTAAGCAGGTTGGTAGAGTACGGCATAGAGAACGACAGCTTACTTTCATCTCCCTTACGCGTCATCCACTCTACAATGACCCGAGTGATAAATACCGCTGAAAAGAAAGAGCAGATAATACCTATCATCAGGGTAACGGCAAAGCCTCGTACAGGTCCCTGCCCCAGTACATACAGAATCACGGCAGTAATGAATGTGGTAGCATTGGAGTCAATGATCGAGCTGTAAGCCTTGCTGTAACCAGCACTGATGGCAGCCCGCAGTTTGGAACCGGCTCTCAGTTCTTCTCGGATACGCTCAAAGATCAGTACGTTAGCGTCAATGGACATACCGATGGTAAGTACGATACCGGCGATACCAGGTAGTGTAAGCGCAGCATTGAGCTGTGCCAAAATTCCTAGGATAAAGAAAATGTTAAAGACCAATGCGATATTCGCCACCAGACCACCTTTTGAGTAGTAGGCCAGCATGAAGAGTACTACCACTGCCAGGCCAGCCAGGATGGAAGTAATCCCCTGGTTACGGGCTTCTTTTCCCAGCGTAGGTCCTACGATGGCCTCTTCCACGATTCGGGTGGGGGCAGGTAGCGCACCCGCTTCCAGGATATTTGCTAAGTCCTGGGCTTCATTAATCGTAAAATTACCGGAAATAGAGGTATTTCCATTGGGGATTTCGCCCTGCACTACAGGAGCCGAATATACGCGGTTATCCAGTATGATGGCCAGTCTCTGACCGATGTTATTGGCAGTCAGCCGTTTCCACTTCCGCGCTCCCTCAGAGTTCATACGCATGCTTACGGCCGGGCGCGATGTTTCGTCATAATCCTGTCGAGCATTCACGATCACCTCTCCAGTAAGCGGGGCTCTTCCACCCCGTTCGCGGGTTATACCGTAAAGTTCAAGTAATTGATCTCCACTTTCAGTACGAGGTTTTACATCCCATACAAAATACAGATTGGGAGGTAGCATAGATTGTACGTCATCGCGTTCCAGTATATCGTTTACCTGGGCAGTGTCGTCAATATTGTACACCAGTCCGTAGCTGAGTGGTGCCTGCAGCAGGCTAAAGAGAGGCGAAACCTGATTATTGAGGAGTGTATCCATAGCAGCGGTCGTGTCCTCTTCCAAAGGCTCTTCTATTGCCAGTGAATCATCTACTTCTCCCTCTACCAGCGCAGACAGGTCATCGTCTTGACTAGCTTCTGCATCCTCTTCCAGTCCAGCCAGATCATCTGTACCGGCAACCAGCCCTTCAGCAACCAGCATGCGATTGATCTCTTCCAGCGCGTTGACGTACTCTTGTGGCTCACTCACCTCCACAAATTCCAGCTTGGCAACACCCTGTAGCAGCTTCCTTACCCTTTCCGGGTTATCCACGCCGGGCAGCTCGACCTGTATTCGGCCGGTTCCCTGCAGTCGCTGTATGTTAGGCTGGGAGGTTCCAAAACGATCCACACGTGTTCTTAAGATATTAAAAGAGCGATCAATGGCATTTTCAACCTCTTCATTGAGAATATCCAGTACCTCCTCATCAGAGGAGTCAAAGCTGATGCGTCCGCGAGTAGCAGAGTTTACAAAGATATTGCTGAGTTGCTTTTCAGGAGCTATCTCCTGGAAAGCATCATAAAAGAGAGTGGTGAATCGTGCCTGGCTGTTACGGCGCCGCTCTGAGGCCAGCGCTAGGGCCTGCTGAAAGTCCTCAGCCTTACTATTACCCGAAAGGTTTCGGATAATCTCCACTGGGGAAACTTCCATAACCACGTGCATACCACCTCTCAGGTCCAGTCCTAGATTCAGTTCGGTTTGTTTGACTTCCTGATAGGTAAACTCGGTACCGATCAGGTTGTACACAGGCTCTTTCCAGACAGAATCCAGGTACTCCTGTTTTTTGGCAAAGTCCACATTTCCTTCGATAGTCATGGCAAAGTCTGTTGCCTGCTCCTGTACCTGATTGGAAACCAACGTGAACGATAAATAATAAATGCATAGCAGTGAAATAATCACCGTCAAAACTACTATACCAGTCTTGTTACGCATGATGAGTGTATGATTAATTGTGAATAGCTGAAATAAATAATAAAGACTAAGCTATCGTTTGTTGAAAACGACAGCAAGTACGATCTCCTAAAAGTAAGAGAAACCCAATGATAATTACTGATGCCTAGGGGGCGTTGGGTGAAATGAATGTGCGGAATAGAATTTTGAAATAGCTACTGCGTGGAATAGGGGCTCTGACTCGAGTGCTTTCTTTAATTTCCTCAATCAGCTCGAGCTCAAGCACATTATTACAAATAATTGCAACCTGGATTTTGTAAACAGGTACAATGGCTTCATAGACAGCACGCATGATAGCGATATCCTCAGACGAAGAGGTGTTGTCTTCGTCAGCGGCTTGCTGCACTTCCAAAGCGGGGAGCCCCAGGTAGTCAAAGTCAAACGAGCGGAACCCTGAAACCATCAACATCAGTACTGACGTTAAGATAAACAGGAACTTTCTTCTACCCGTTAATATCATCCGTAGCTTGTTCATAATAATGGCTGCAAAACTAGCTTTTGTTGATTGAAACACAAAAGGTTAGAAAAATATCTATCATAGTCAATCAATTTATGCGATCAACCGGCCAACCAAAGTGATCAGTAGCAGGTTTTACAGCAAAGTCGGTGAGCAGGAAGCATACTCTCTAGTGTAGGTCATAGAAATATTGCTTTGTGAGTGGTTTTGTTTTTGACTATTTTTGAAAGTGATTTATTAGCTGTCTGATGGAATGTAGTGAATATAAACCCCTTTGTAGTGGAATCAACGAACACCTATCAAGAAGAGTTAACACACAAGATACCCACCGAAGAAATTCTGAACGACTACCGCATTGCCTGGGAAAGTCGGCATGCCAGCCTCATTGGTCGTAAGGAAGTGTTTATGGGTAAGGCTAAGTTTGGTGTGTTTGGAGACGGTAAAGAGGTAGCCCAAATCGCCATGGCTAAAGCGTTTCGGCGTGGTGATTTTCGTTCTGGCTACTATCGGGACCAAACCTTCATGTTTGCCCTGAGTGAGATCAGTATACAGCAGTTTTTTGCTCAGCTCTACGCCCACGCCAACCTTTCTGAAGAACCTTCTTCCGGGGGTCGTATGATGAATGCCCACTTTGGTTCTCGCATGATAGACATGCAAACGGGTGAATTGCTTAGCCAGGTGGATGCTTATAATTCTGGATCTGATCTTTCACCTACCGCCGGGCAAATTCCACGGGCTATCGGCTTTGGATACGCTTCCAAGCTGTATCGTGCAAATCCATCACTCCATCAGTTTGATAAATTCTCCCATCACGGCAATGAGGTTACCTTCGCTACGATTGGCGATGCAGCTACCTCTGAAGGTATGTTCCTTGAAGCAATCAATGCCGCCGGTGTACTCCAGATACCAGTTGTCTTTTCCGTATGGGATGACGACTTTGGTATTTCTGTACCCAAAGAATACCATACTACCAAGTTAAGTATTTCCGAAGCTCTATCAGGGTTCCAGCAAACCCCCGACGAACCCGGCCTGGAAATTTTCCGGGTGAAGGGCTGGGACTACGAAAAGCTATGCGGAACCTACCAAAGGGCAGCTGACCTAGCGCGTAAGCGACATGTCCCCTCTCTCGTGCATGTAGAAGAGCTGACACAGCCCCAGGGACACTCCACTTCGGGTTCCCACGAACGTTACAAGTCCAAACAGAGACTTGCTTGGGAAAAAGACTACGACTGTAATTTTAAAATGCGTGAATGGATTCTACAGGAAGGTTTAGCTACTGAACAGGAACTGGATACCATAGAAATGCAGGCTAAAGAAACGGTTAAAGTTGCTAAAAATCAGGCCTGGAAAGCATTCAGAACAGAGCTGGATAAGGAACTAAAACAGACTCTAAAATTGATTGAGCAAGCTGCTCAGCAGAGTGCCCAGCGTGAGACAATCTTGGTGATTCACCAGCAGTTACGCAAAGCCATCAACCCTATTCGTCTGGATCATTTCAGAGCGGTAAAGCAAACGTTGAGGCTGTTGCGGGGTGAAGATACCGCAGCGCGCGAAGCCCTTCTTCAATGGCTACAGGAAAGTGAACAAGCCAATTACGACCGTTTTAATGCCCGCCTTTACAGCGAAACGGCTTCTTCAGCCCTTAAAGTGGAAGCTGTGGCCCCCATCATTAACGAAGATTCTAAAGAGGTAGACGGGCGAGAAGTGATGCAGGCCTGCTTCGAGGATATGCTAAAGCGTGATCCTCGTGTGTTTGCTATTGGCGAAGATGTGGGTAAAATTGGCGATGTAAACCAGGGATTTGCCGGCTTACAGGAAAAGCACGGAGAACTCAGGGTAACCGACACTGGTATCCGGGAGACAACGATCATCGGACAGGGAGTAGGGGCAGCCATCCGTGGACTTCGTCCTATCACTGAAATACAGTACCTGGATTACATCTTTTATGCATTAGCCACCCTAACTGACGACTTAGCCTCGCTCAGATATCGTACCCGGGGAGGACAATCCGCGCCTTTAATCATCAGAACAAGAGGACACCGTTTAGAAGGCATTTGGCACTCGGGATCTCCCATTGGCAGTATTTTGCACAGTCTCAGGGGTATCTACCTGCTCGTACCTAGAAATATGGTACAGGCAGCTGGCTTTTATAACACCATGCTCAAATCAGACGATCCGGCTATTATCATTGAGTGTCTTAATGGGTATCGTTTGAAAGAAAGAATCCCGGAAAACATTGGAGAGTTCACGGTACCTCTGGGCATACCTGAAGTGCTTCGTGAAGGAGAAGATATTACTGTTGTCACCTATGGAACCATGTGTCGGGTGGTCATGATTGCCGCTGGTCAACTCGCGGAAGTCGGCATTTCCTGCGAAGTCATTGATGTTCAGTCTTTGGAACCTTTTGACATACACCACAGAATCCTGGAATCAGTAAAAAAGACCAACCGTGTCATCTTCGCTGACGAAGATGTGCCGGGAGGTGCTTCTGCCTATATGATGCAGCAGGTACTCGAGGTTCAGAGAGCCTACCGTTACCTTGACTCGCCTCCGCAAACTATCAGCAGTGCTGCCAACCGCCCCGCCTACGGCTCGGATGGAGACTACTTTTCTAAGCCTAACCCTGAAAATATCTTTGACAAGGCATATTCAATGATGGCTGAGTATAATCCCGATGTTTTCAAAGATATCTATCTTTAAGGCTACAAGATGCAATTTCATTTGCTAGATTGTTAACAGTTATTTTTGCGTTATAGAGATTATAGCTATTTTTGTCAAGAATACCTAAGTATTTTAGTTTTTACTAATTAATTCCCTGGCACTCAAACCGCCCATCATTGTTTGCATCATATTTGAACGTCATTTTTTGATTCTCTACGAGATGTATAGAATACAATTTTTTTAGCATGAAGATAGCAATAGTACTCAATACCTCTTGGAACGTATATAACTTTAGATTGGGACTCATAGAGGCCCTCCGAGAAAACGGCCATTGGGTAATTGTCTTAGCCCCTCAAGATCAGTACAGTCAACGTTTGGAGGAACTGGGATTCCAGTTTTATCCTGTCAAGATGGACAGTAAAGGTGTTAATCCTATTAAGGATGCGAGTGTAGTCTGGGAACTGTACCGATTGTACAAACGAATAGCCCCCGACATCGTGCTTCACTACACGGTTAAGCCCAACATATATGGCTCGCTAGCAGCCCGAGTAGCAGGTATCCCCATGATCAACAATGTGTGTGGCTTGGGAACTGTTTTTCTTCAGAAAAACTGGGTTTCCTTGATTGCCAAGTTCTTGTACCGGGTAGCATTCCGGTACCCGAATAAAGTTTTCTTTCAGAACCACGACGACTTTCAGCTTTTTGTCAGGGAGAAACTTATAAACCCCAGGATTGCGGATACGGTACCCGGATCAGGGATTAACCTGAATAAATTTCAGCCTAACACACAGACCGTTCTTTCCTCCAAGTTTACTTTTCTGGTAATATCACGCCTGATTTACGATAAGGGCATCGTAGAGTATGTAGAGGCCATCAGGCAATTGAGGAAAATGGGTATGCAGGCTTGCTTCCAGATTCTGGGTGCCAAGGCCCCGGATCACAAACGTGGCATCCCCCTGGAGATGATTAATTCCTGGATTGCCGAAGGAGTTATTGAGTATCTCGGCACCACAGATGATGTGAAATCGGTAGTAGAACAAGCCGACTGTGTAGTGCTACCATCTTATCGTGAGGGATTGCCGCGTACCCTGCTGGAAGCCGCCAGTATGGGTAAACCTATCATTACGACCGATACAGCTGGCTGTAAGCATGTGGTCGACGATCAGGAAACCGGATTTTTATGCAAGGTACAATCTTCCACTGATCTTGCTGATAAAATGCTCAAAATGATAGAGCTAAGTCCTGAGGAGCGTCTCATGATGGGAAATAAAGGACGAGACAAAGTAAGGCAGCAATTTGACGAAAACCTGGTAATCAACAAGTATCAGCAAGCCATACAGCATCTGGCAGTAACAAAAGCAAAAAGCATTAGCGCCTGACCATGGATTAGTTTCATACTGTAAAGCCAATGGTTCCACATTGGTTTTTTTATTATAAATTTGGGTAAAACATTCAGCGTTCAGCGCTATTAGATCATTTTCAGTATGCACATCAGAAAAACGAATATTGAGGGACTTATTGAGCTATTTCCCAATGTTTACAAAGACGACCGTGGCTTCTTCTTAGAAACTTATCACGAAGATAAGTTTAAATCTCTGGGTCTTGATTTTCCCTTTCTGCAGGCCAATCAGTCCTTTTCTAAAAAAGGGGTACTTCGTGGCTTACATTTTCAGCGTGCGCCTTATGCTCAAGGTAAATTAGGGAGGGTCATCCACGGTAAAGTACTAGATGTAGCAGTTGATCTACGCCCCGGCTCTCCTACTTATGGGCAAAGCAAGAAGTTTGTGCTGGATGGTGAGCGATGTAATATGGTGTATGTCCCGGAAGGTTTCGCCCATGGCTTTTTAGCGATTGAGGATGCGCACTTTGCCTACCAATGCACCAATGTTTATCATAAAGAATCAGAGTCAGGAATCCTTTGGAACGATCCCGATCTGAACATAGACTGGGAGCTAAGCAAATATGGTATCAACGAAGCCATCGTTTCAGAAAAAGATCAGATACTTCCCGGATTGAAAGAGATCATCAAGCAGTAACCTTCACATAAGCATTAATGCAAAAACCGGCAGTCAGAAGATACTTGAGTTATGCAGTGCAGCTTACGATAGCGATTAGTATATTATCCAGTTGTAGAATTTACAGAAAGAGGATTCTATTTCAAACCGATACTGAGCTTATACCGGCTAATATGGAGATGGCAGTCAGCGAGGCTGGCGACAACTATATGCTGCAGGAGAATGATTTTATTGAGGTAGAAGTTTACACCAACGAAGGCGAACTGATCATTGATCCTAACAATGAGATTATGCGAGAGATAGGTGCTGGTATGAATATGCAGCAGATGAACATGCGCCGCAATCCTCAGTTTCTCGTCCGGCAGGGCGGCACGGTCAAGCTACCTTTACTGGGAGACATCCCGCTGAGAGGCCTCACCGTCAATGAAGCGGAAGCTCTGCTCCAGCAGGAGTATTCCAAATTTTATGAGGATGCTTTTGTCATTATAAGGTACACTAACAAGCGGGTGATTGTGTTAGGTTCTATGGGGGGGCAGGTTATTCCACTGACCAACGAGAATATGACCCTTATAGAAGCAATCGCATTAGCTGGAGGTGTGGGAACACAATCCAGAGTAGATAAAATACGACTTATTAGGGGTGACCTGAACGACCCGGAGGTAAAGCTTATCAACCTGTCCACGATAGAGGGCATGCGGGATGCCGAACTCAAAGTAGTGTCTGGTGATATCATTTACGTACAACCGGTACAGAGAATCGCTGGGGAAGCAGTTCGGGATATTTCTCCAATATTTAGTTTGATCAGTACTACCTTAACCCTGATACTGTTGATCAATAATCTTACTACCAACAACTAAGTATGCAAAACGAGCAATTTGATACAGAAGATACGGGAGCTGAAAATAGCGCACTAGAGGGGATAGATATTAGCAAAGTGCTACATACTCTGAGGAAGAATATACCCTGGATCATTCTCATCATGCTCTTTACCAATACGTTGGCTTACTTTTATATCCGGTACACCCGACCTATGTATGAGTCCAATTCTCTGCTTCGTCTCGATATCAAAAGAGAGGCGACGATCCTAGGTTTTAATGGACTTGAAGAACAAAACCTTAACACACTTGCCGGTGAAATTGAGTTACTTAAATCTAATCTCTTCTTCAGCCGCGTTGTGGATGCCCTGGACATGGACATTAGCTACTATGCTTACGGCAGAGTACTTTTTCAGGAAAGATACAAGAACTCACCCTTCAGGGTAGAGTACGAATTAAAAGACCCCTCTTTTCTCGATAAGCCCATTGATATTGAGCTAATTAATAAAGAACAATTTGTACTCTCCTACAATCTCGGTAGCGAACGCTTTTCAAGGGCTTATGAGTTTGGGGAAGAGATAAAGCATCCTTCCTACCGCTTCGTTGTTAGCCTTACTGAGCATTATGAGAGTGACTTGGTGGGCTCCAATTATTACTTTACCATCAATAGTGACCAGTCGCTGGTTAATTATCTGTCTGGTAACATGACTGTGGAACCAGTGAATTTTAATGCCAAAACCATCAGGGTAGGCTTTAGAGGGTATGACAGGGAGAAGATTAGAGATCTCGTCGCTATAATTGACTCCGTTTATCTGGAATATACCAAGGAAAAAAAGAATCAGGCTACTGAGCAAAAGCTGACTTTCCTGGAAGGGCAACTTACTACTATAGAGAGTCGGCTGTCGACTTACGAAAATTATTTTGAAAACTTCACGATCGATAACAAAACCAATAATCTGAAGGCTGAGATTGGCGAGGTAATCGGCCGTATGGAGGAACTGGATGCTCAAAAATTCCAGCTACAAAACACATTGGAAGCAATCAATAAGCTTCAGGAGCAAATAGCAAGGGAAGCCCTTATACCAACTGAGCCTACCGGATTTATAGATTACCCCCCAGAAATTCAAGAGTACATCAATCAACTTAATGAACTCCTCAACGAGAGAGAACTTTTACTTTCTTCCTATAAATCCAACACCTTTGCGGTGGAGCGCAAGGAGCAGAAAGTAACAATGGTGAAGCAGGATATAATGGGGCTGCTTAATACGTATGACACTCAGCTTACCCAGCAAATCAATGAGTTGGATAAGAAAAAGGAAGACATTGAAAATAGATTTGTACAACTCCCCTCCAAAGGCACTCAGTACGGCAAAAACGAAAGATATTACAGCCTTTATGAAGAGATTTTTCTCTCTCTCATACAGAAGAAAAATGAGTTGGAAATCGCACGTGCCGGCACGGTGACAGACTTTGTGGTGCTCATGCCAGCCACTCTGCCAGCATCACCGGTAGCGCCCGAGAAATTCACTATCTATGGCGTTGGTGCTGTCAGCGGTATCATCCTGAGCCTTCTTTTCCTGGCAGTAGGTTATGTGCTGAATGATAAAATCAGCAGTCAGAGTGAATTGGAGAAATTAATCAGTCCACCGATGTTGGGGGCTATTCCCCAGCGGAAGGCAAAAAGTAACATACAAGGGCTCGTCGTCAGTAAGTCGCCTAACTCCTACATCAGCGAGTCTTTTCGCTCCATTAGGACCAATATGCAGTTTATGGGGCTAAAAGACGATAAAAAAGTAATCTCGGTTACCTCCACAGTTAGTGCAGAGGGTAAAACTTTCGTAGTCTGTAACCTGGGCTATGTGATTGCTTTATCCGGACAAAAAGTTGTAGTCGTTGACGTAGATCTGCGGCTCCCCAAGATTCACCACAATTTCAATATTGATAATGCAGAAAAGGGACTAAGCACCCATCTTATTGGCGAGTACCCTCTGGCAGAGTGCATCAACGATGTAGGTATCAAAAACCTGGATGTCATTACGGCAGGCCCCATTCCTCCTAATCCATCAGAACTGATTTCCAGTAAGGCTTTTCAGCGAATGCTGGAGGAGCTTGAGCAGACTTATGATGTTATCATTCTGGATACTCCACCAGTGGGCCTAGTAACTGACGGGGTACTGGTGATGGAGAATGCTGATATTCCGCTCTATGTCTTTCGGGCTGACTACTCAAGAAGAAATTTTGTGCGTACTTTACATAAACTTTACACAACCCGAAAATTTCCTAACCTATCAGTTGTGCTGAACGGACAAAGCACTCATGCCGGACGAGATTATACCTATAACAAATATGGTTATGGGTATTATGCAATGGAAGAGGAAAGTAGAAATGGAAAAGTAATGAACCGAATTAAAGGCTGGCTTGGAAAGAAAGACACATACGATAATCAAGACACACTCTAGTATCT
>CAZZGE010000131.1:0-12620 GCA_964653665.1 uncultured Porifericola sp.
GCAGCTCTATCGCTCATGGAAACAGGATAAGCAACTATCAGGTTCACATAAAAAGCATGAGATGAAACCGAAAGAATACAATCAGTGTCTGACCGACCGCAACAACAAAACCTACTACTATACGATTACTCACCGGAGCTTGGGTCGAACCTTCGCCGCCATTGGTGGCCTGTTTGTAGGCATGATGTCGGCAGGACTGGCTGAAATCCTAGAGTACCGCCTGGTTGGGCAGTGTAAGGTTCCTGGTCCGGTAGCTGTGGCTACGACCATCATGGTGGTAGTCGGTACGGTACTTTTTGCCTCAGTTACCCACGCCTACCAATTTTTCAATTCAGCGAGCCCTGAAGATATGCAGCAGGTGGGTTCTATCGTCATTTTTACAGTACCGGGCGTGCTGATCGGAGGGCAAATCGGCCCACTGGTACAGCGAAGGATAGACGAGCAACTGGTGCAGCCTATCCTAGTAGGCCTGTTTGTGATACTGGGACTGATCATGGGGAGCATGGCTATTCTGCAGTAACCTTAGTTCCCATCCGGATCTACTATTGAGCTGAAAAGGGTATTCCAGGCTTCCGCATAAGTCGGATGCGCGAAGATACCATCCCTGAGTTGCTGGTAGTGTATGCCTCCCATCATGGCAATCTGCAGCATAGCCATCATTTCACCACCGGACTCAGCTAGGCAGGTAGCTCCTAATATTTCCCCACTTTCAGGGTCTAGGAGGGCTTTGAGCAGTCCGGTAGTCTGATTGGCTTCTATCGCCCTGGCTGAATAGCTCATCGGCATACGGGCTACCTGGTAAGCGATACCTTTTTTCTTAGCCTGTTTTTCATCCAGACCGATACGACCTAGCTCTGGTTTGGTAAACATGGTATAGGGCACCGGCCGGTCTTTCAGATGGCGTTTCTTTGTTCCGAGAAGGTAATCTTCTACGATCCGATAGTCATCATAAGAGATATGGGTAAACTCTGGGCCTCCCTTGCAATCTCCTAAGGCAAAGACCCCTTCCACATTGGTTTCCAGGTGGTCATTCACTTGTATATAGCCACGTTTGTCGGTTTGTATACCAGCTTTGTTCAAATGCAGTTTTGAGGTGTTCGGTGTGGTTCCCGTGGCGATGAGCAGATGTGTTCCTTCTGTGCTGATATCCTCAGACCCTTTTGTAAAATTCAATATAATGCCTGCTCCGTTCTGCTCTACACTTTTAGTTTCAGCGATGAGGTGAATCTGAATACCTTCTTCTTCCAGAAATTCCCGTATGGTATCAGCCACGTCTTTATCTTCCCGGGATGCAAGCTGATCGTCCTTTTGAATGACAGTCACACGGCTCCCCAGCCTGCGATAAATCTGGCTGAATTCCAGGCCGATATAGCTGCCCCCAATGATGACTAGATGCTCGGGCAACTCGGTCAGTTCCATCATACTTTTGGAGGTGTAGTAATTGATATCTTCTATCCTTTCTATGGGAGGTATGCGCGGACTGGTACCTACATTGATAAAGATCTGCGTAGCCGTTATCTGGCGGACTTCCTCACTTCCGTTCATTTTAACCTGAAGCTCTTTGGGTCCGCTAAAGCTGGCTTCGCCAAAGAGGTAGCTGATGTGCTCATTATCTTTCATCTTCTTTTCTATGCCGTCCCGCCAGCTACTGACGATACCATCTCTACGCTCAATGATCTTCTGAAAGTCAGCGCTAATCCTTTCAACAGATATACCTAAGTTAAATGCTTCTCTGGTCATCTGGGCTGCATGCGCTGAGGCTACCATGGTTTTGGTGGGCGTACAGCCATAGTTGATGCAACTTCCTCCCGGATGCTGCCGCTCTATGACCGCTACCTTTTTACCCTTGTCTGCCAGACTTCCAGCCAGAGGATTTCCTGCCTGTCCTATACCTATAATGATTGCATCAAATGATTCCATGTTCAGTAGTTTATAGTTTTTTAAAAAATTTGTAAAATATCATCATCCTGGAAAATTGTCTTAGAAACATTCATTTTAAGGGAGGGTTCAGCATACAATTTAGGAGGCACGCTGATGTCAGCCAGGTAAAGCGCGCCCAGGCAGTCCCTGATATCTTCCCGAAGAAAGGCATCTTTGGGCATAGCCAGCGTAAGCGTAGCTGCCGCTCGGATCACCGGCTCATAAATCTTTCTTTCGCTCAGGTCAATGCCTGAAGGGGTGTCCAGTGATATTTTAGGAGCTTGATGCCGGGCTGCCCGGGAGATCATATTACGTACCTTACCTCTCGGTTCAGCGGAAAGGCTGTAGCCGAGTATGCCGTCCAGGATCAGCCCTGTACTATCTGGAAGATCTTCATTCTGCTCTGACCACTCTTGGATATCCAATCCCATCCGTTGCAGAATACGGTACTGGTGTGCAGTAGTATCTTTCATTTCGGAAGTCTTGCTCACCCTTACTTGCACATCGGCACCCCAGGCTACTAACCTGCGAGCAGCCACCAGCGCGCCTCCCCCGTTGCCGCCGGTTCCGGCCAGCACGGTGATATTTTGGCCGGCTAGGATTTCCGGATACAAATGTCGCGTCAGAATTGCCAGGCAACGGCCGGCGTTTTCCATCATCTGGATCAGCCTGATCTGGTAAACTTCCGTCATCAGGCGGTCCACCTCTATCATTTGACCAGTACTGATAAACGGAACATCCGCTTTGACTTTAGATATATGCATGTAAGTGTTTTTATATTTCATTACGTCAATAGCGTACTAACCACCCGTAGCAAAGCCTGGATAGAGCGTCATGCCACCGTCTACGACCAGGGTAGTCCCATTCACATAGCCTGATTCATCGGAGGCCAGCCATACGGCTGCGCGGGCAATATCTTCCGGTTTACCGAGGCGATTGGCAGGAATGAGCCTGAGAAGCTTCTCCAATTCTTCGGGCTTTTCCCAGGCCATTTTGTTGATAGGCGTTTTGATAGCTCCCGGAGCAATACTGTTAATTCTGATACCCTGCCCGGCATATTCCTGGGCGATAGACTTCATCATCAGCATGATGCCTCCCTTGGATGCTGCATAATTGGCATGTCCGGCCCAGGGAATGATTTCGTGCACAGAACTCATACAAATGATCTTGCCCCTGGATACAGATACATGCTCATCTATGTCTCTTTTAAGAAACTCCCGGATCGCTTCCCTTGCGCAAAGGAACTGCCCGTTCAGGTTCACATCCAGCACCTTTTGCCAGTCTTCAAGCTTCATATCAGCAAAGCTGGCATCCTTCTGTATGCCGGCATTATTGACCAGAATATGCACACTCTGGTAGGTATCACAGGTTTTCTGAAACATCTCCTGTACCTCTTGTTCGTTGCTGACATCAGCCCTGATCGCCGTAGCTTCGCCTCCTTCTTTTTTGATATCATCTACCAATGATGCTGCTGCTTCATCGCCGGTCACGTAGTTGATCACTACGCGTGCACCTTCTCGGGCCAACTGTTGGGCAACGGCTTTCCCGATGCCGGAATTAGCCCCGGTAACAACGGCAGTCTGATTGGTAAGCCGGTTATAAGTAGGTATTTTCATCAGTATCCGTTGATTTAATCAAGTGAACGATTCAGATTGTAAGCTGCGCTGATCAGGGCAAGATGGGTAAACGCCTGGGGTGAGTTTCCCAGTGCTTCACCGCTGAGCCCTATCTCTTCGGAATACAGGCCCAGGTGATTGGAATAACCCAGCATTTGCTCAAAAATCAGGCGCGCCTCATCCAGCAATTCAGGTTGCTCATGCCCTGATCTGGTCAATGCCTCTACCAGCCAGAAGGTGCAGATATTGAAAGTGCCTTCTATTCCGTCCAACCCATCAGGATTCTTTTCCACATTATAGCGATATACCAAGCTATTGGTTACTAGTCCACCCCGATCAGGTGATTTAAGGGTAGCAGTTAGGGTCTTGAGCATACGGGGGTCAGTAGGCGAGAGAAAAAATACCAGCGGCATCAGCAGGTTGGAGGCATCCAGCGTATCACTTTCGTAGGTCTGGGTAAAGGCCTGCAATTTTTTATTCCAGCCTCTATCCATGATCTCTTCATAAATTTCATCCCTTACCTTTCGCCACTTACTCCTGGGTGATGGAAAGGATCGCTTATCTGCCAGACGAACCGCCCGGTCCAGAGCTACCCAGCACATGAGCTTAGAATAGATAAAATGTTTTTTTCCGCCCCTAACTTCCCAGATACCTTCGTCCTGGAGCTTCCAGTTTTCACAGACCCAGTCTACCAGGCGGGTCAGGCTTTTCCAGAGATCGTAAGAGATAGGCGAACCATATTTATTGTATAGATAAACTGAATCCATTAGTTCGCCATAAATATCAAGTTGAAGTTGGTTGTAGGCCCCGTTGCCGATCCTGACCGGGGCTGATTGCTTGTATCCCTCCAGGTGGTCAAGGTGTTCTTCTTCCAGTTTTTTTCGTCCATCTATACCGTACATAATCTGCAACGAGCCATCTTCATTGGGGTGTTTACAGATTTGTTCAATCCAGTGCATGAAACGTTGTGCTTCGTGGGTAAACCCAATACGCATAAGACCATATACGGTAAAGGAAGCATCCCGAATCCAGGAATAGCGATAGTCCCAGTTACGCTCTCCACCCACTCCTTCTGGCAGGCTGCAGGTAGGGGCAGCGACAATGGCACCGGTAGGTTCAAAAGTGAGCAGCTTGAGGGTGAGAGCCGAGCGAACGACCATTTCTCTCCATCGCCCTTTATAGGTGCAATGAGCCACCCAGTCGCGCCAGTACTGTATCGTTTCTCTAAACTGCCTTTCAGCCCTTTCTTCAGAAAAAGTAAGTTCAATTTTTTTCCCCTGCAATGGTTTATGCAACACGAATACAACCGACTGATTTTCTTGGATTGTAAACTCAGCAACAGCTTTACCCTCCTCCTTTTGAAGGGGCAGCGTAGAGGCCAGGCCAAGCACAATATCATCCCCAATAAAGGCAGCCCCTTTTTCAGTGATCTGTACCTGGTGATCATCCCTAGCGTAATTAAAAGCAGGCAGGCACTCCATTTTCATCCGGATTTTACCGTGGATACCTTTCACCCGCCTGACGATCCTGTAGTCTTCCTCTTCTTTGATTTCGCTCCCTACCGGCATGTAATCAGTGATTTCCACCACACCATCCGCCGACAAAAAACGGGAGATCAAAACATTAGTATCCGGCCAGTAAAATTGTTTGTTCTTAAAACGATCCTCCACCGGTTTAATCTGAAAAAAGCCTCCCTTCTTATCGTCAAGAATGGCGGCAAAAACGCTGGGGCTGTCAAAATGGGGAAAGCAGAACCAGTCAATGGAGCCATCTATACCAACCAATGCTGCGGAGCGCATATTGCCAATGATACCATAGTTTTCAATCTGTTGATAGGCCATAGAGTTCAGTTAAAATGTTGAAGGTCAATTAAAAAAATAGACGGAATTATATTGTCGGGTAGATGACAGTTCTCCCAGTTTCAGGCTTTACTTTTACGCTATCAGCTTGACAGCATCGAGCATGCATTTTTGAAAAGCTAATATGTGTAGTTGTCATATATATGACAGTTTTTCCCCCAGACTTTTTTTAAGTACAGTTTTAACCATAAAAACTAAATCTAAGCAATGACAAACACAGTACATCATTTCGGCATCATTGGTCTGGGCGCCATGGGTGGTAACCTGGCCCTGCAGGCACTGGACAAAGGCTATCAGGTGAGCGGCTTCAGAAGAAGTGAGATTGACGAGCATTTTCTGAAGGCCGGACTAAAGAAGGCAGAATCCGTAGAAGACCTTATCAATCAGTTACCCCAGCCTCGCCTGATTTTTTTATACATTCCTGCCGGTCCGGTAGTAGACAAAGTAATAGAATCCATTGTACCCCACCTGGACGAAGGCGATGTGATTGCCGATGGGGGTAACTCCTACTGGGGAGACTCTTTGCGCCGCTATCAAGATCTCAAAGAAAAAGACTTACACTTTTTGGATGTGGGCACAAGTGGCGGCGTATCCGGCGCACGTAACGGCGCCTGCTTTATGATAGGAGGCGAAAAAGAAGCGGTGAACCTGGTAGAGCCATTGCTAAAAATGCTGTCGGTAGAAGGTGGTTACGTCCACGCCGGACCTCCTTCTTCGGGTCATTTTGTTAAACTCGCACATAACGGAATTGAGTTTGGGATGCTCCAGGCTATTGGTGAAGGAATGGACCTGTTAAGCCATTTTAAGGGGGATCTGGACATGGAGCAGATACTACACTGCTGGAACAACGGCTCGGTCATTCGCTCTTGGCTGGTAGAACTCATGGAACAGACCTATAAAGAGAACAAAGGCATGCAAGACGTACCCGCCTATGTGGAGGATACTGGTGAAGTAAACTGGCTGGTAAATGATGCTATGCGGATGGAAGTGCCTGTGCCGGTTATCGCCCAGTCGGTTATGCAGCTTTTTACCTCCCGGGATGATGATAAAAACTGGGCAAAGGCGATTGCTATGATGCGCCACGGCTTCGGCGGACATCCATACGGAAGCAGCGAGGCCATTGTCAAAGAAAGGCGGACTGGCAAGGTGGGTAAGTTTCCTGAAAAATTGCTTAATGCTGATTAAGTCTGGCTTTGGCTATACCTCAGTATCAGGTTTACAAAAGCTGGCTTTGTTGATGTCCGGGATAATTTTCCGGGCATAACAGAGCTGAGCTACATGGGGAACTGAGGCCATTTTTTTATAGCCATATTGATGTGTGATGGGAAAGGCATATCACTTACCCCAGTCTTGCTTTGTGTGCGCGCCGATACCTGAGGGTAGAGGGCGCTGTCCCAAAATTCTGATCTACCAATGAGCGTAATTCAAGCTGTAATAAGCCTGTTTTGATGAGTGCTTGGTGGTGAATACTGTGCTCTACGCAGTACATAAATTCCCGTAGCAGGGAGCTTTTGATTGAGCAACTTTCTGAAGTTTCTGTAAGCTTTGTTTTCATTTCCAAATCCTGGTTCAGGATGTCAGTATCTACAAAATAGAGCATATTGATGATTTGCTCAATGAGTCGCAAAGCATTGCTCGGTTTTGTTTCTATATCTTGATCTCGGGGCCGTTCGTCATAGCAGAGCTTTCCGCAGGTGACTGAGGATAGAGCGCAACTGTAGAACTCAAGGATATGCCGGAAATGCTGACCGATGCTGGCACCCGAAAGTATATCCAACTTCTGCTGGTACTGAAGATCAGAAAGCTGATGGAGTAATTTGTGCAGGCTTAGTAAATCAGCTTGTGTGGCTTCCACAATTTGAGGTATGGCTTTCATTTATTTAACGATGATTTGAGATAGAGTTTGGTTAAATACAGCATAAATATTAATACAAACAGGGTAACATTAGAACCAGTATTACAAAGCAAATCAGGCCGTACCTTTACGCACGACCTGAATGCCCCATTTACCAAACCTAACTATCAAGTTCACTATAATCACCTTCTACACTGATTTCAATTTCTTTGGCGATGTTGGTAGCGGGCTTTCCTTTGGCAAACGTAATCCCGTAGTCGGCCAATACGATGTTAAATTTGGTAGCAACGCTCACCGAGCCATTCTTTATGGTAATCGTACCTGGTTCGCTAATCGGATTCGTTTTCCCCTTGATGGTGAGTTCACCTTTAACATTTGCTTGGTAAGTACCATCTTTTTTAAAGTCAATGTCGCCCAGGTTGGTGATTTTTCCGGTAAGCTTGGCTTTGGGAAATTCCTTGGTATCCAGGAATTTATCGCTATTGTAGTGCTTTTGCATCAACGCCTTTTCAAACTCAAAGCTTTGCATAGGCACTGAAAAAACCACTTCACCTGTTGCCTTATCCAGCGTACTGACTACTTTATAGTTATGAGCAGTGATATCCTCTACCGGCGTGTAGGAGAAGAAGGAAATATGAACATTTTTACTGACCAGCTTTTGCTCTTTTACCGTAAAAGCAGCAACCAACAGGACGATCATTGTAAAAGCGAGAATTTTGAAAGATTTCATGACGTAAAATTTAATAAAACATGATTATTGGATGTATGAACGGGCACACTTTACCCATCCATGAATAATATTTTGGATCTTAAAATTATGGAGGCTGACTATAAATATAATTGGGCTGACTCCACAAGGCTCTTCATTTTTGAGAACCAAAGCAGTGTAGCGTTTCCTGCCATGCAGCACTATCCCTACTTCCAGGAAGCAGGGGTAAACGATAGTAGCTGGCGTATATACCTGCAACACCTATTACCAGGAGGGCTGAAGTCAGGAGTAGATCTTGCTGTAGTCTTTTACTCATGGCCTTATCATTTATTTGGGAGAATAGTAAAGCAATTTCGGCAATCCTGACAGCCAGGCTAGTTTTTTTTCTGAATATTTTCCAGGATTTTCAGTTTTAAGTCTTCAGGCAGTTTTTGCTGGGGTACTTTTTCATGCGTATCTACAGATCCCAATTCCTCTTTTAGCAAAGTATTGATCTGCTGGTCCTGTTTTTCGTACTGTTGGCAGGCCTGGCACATAGTGGTATGCAGCCTGAGTTGAATTCTCTCCAGTATGTTGAGCCGAAAATGTTCTTTTTTCTCTATGAGCTCGGTTGCCTTTCGGCAGGAGAGCATCATTTTGTTCATGATTATTTTAACTACTTTCTTCATATCATATGTTAAACCACCTTTTACTCAAACATTCCCTTAATTGTAATTTGGCACGGTGGAGTATTTGCCAGTAATTAGTTGCACTCAACTGTAGTTCCTGACATATGGCTTTGCCATCTTTTTCTTCAAGATATTTAAATTGAATGACGGAATGCCAGACTTCTGGCAATCTTTTGATGCAATACTGCAGGACTTGCCTGAATTCCAGATCATCCAGCGGATTCTTTGGCGCATCTGTCCATTTGTATGGTTTACGTTCCTCTTTCCAGTCACCGTACTGATCAAAGAGCTGATCCAGCAGAGATTCCCCATCCTGGGAAGAAGAAACTACTTGCCGGAATTTTTTGCGGTAATGGTCTTTGATCTTATTATTGAGAATCCCAAAAAGCCAGGTTTTTGGATTACTTTTTCCTTCAAACCTACTGAAGCCTTCAACGGCCGCCATAAAGGTTTCCTGCACCAGGTCCTGGGCTGCCTCCTGGGAAGAAGTTTTATATGAAGCCCAGGAATACATTTCATCCGCATATTCTCTGACCCAGTCGGCCAGATAAGTTTGATTATTCAGTTCTTTTTTCACTTTACATCAGATTTAAGAGTTTCTTTACCTTTGCACGATCTAAGGGTTTTTGGATAAACCCAGTGACGCACTTTAGGGAAGAAAGTGCCTCTTTGTCTTGCCAAGATAAGTATGAAGATAAAATGTAAACTTTGGCAGCAGAGGCATGTAACAGGTCATATCTCTGAAGAAAAGAACGACTCTCCGCAGAGGGCAGATCAAAATCATAAAAGAAAATATTTGCAGAGAAGCTTTCCTTTTCTAATGCTTCTATCAAAGGGCTTACTGCGTTAAAAGTCTGCCATTTTACATCAGGTACTGCTTTTTTTAATATTTCTGTCATGATAAAAACATCCAGGCTATTCTGACTATATATAAGACACTTCATACTGTAGCTTCTTTCTAGGTCTTTACCAAAGTAAGGCAGGGAACAGACCAGAATTGTCTGCTATCCGACGCTTTCCAGAGATGGACTCTGGTAACTCTAAGATTGTCATATGCATGACAGTATTCCCCCTCCAAAAGACAGTATTTAAAGTATATTTTTTTTAACAAACCAATTGATTATGTCAACCAAAGTAGCAACTATCGTTTTTGCTGATTCTGAAACCCATGCCGATATGGGAAGAATTTCTAATGCGGTGGAGATTACCAATGAATTTCATGAGGAGGAAAATGAAGCGAAGTTACTTTTTGATGGTGCCGGTGTCACCTGGCCCGGTAAACTATCCAATCCTGAGCATCCTCTTCATCAATCACTTAAAAAGGTGAAGCCTCATATACTGGGTGCCTGTGCTTTTTGTTCCAAAGCCTTTAAGGCAGAAAAAGGCGTAAAAAAATCAGCTGTGCCTTTTCTGGAAGATTACAATGGAAACCCCAGTGTGCATGGACTCGTCAAACAAGGTTATCAGATCATTACAGTATAAACCGATCTGGGAAAGCACATGATCAATTATCTGGAGCTACATTTTTGTGGGTGTAGCTCTATTTTTTGCATTGCGTGGATGTATGTGAAAATATGGCAATTTAAATCAGCCGATTCAAACGGCATTTCAAAGAATACCTTAACTATAATAAAAAAAGAGAGGCGGTAATAGCCTATGAACTTACCGCCGTCTCTTCACCAAACTACCTAAGCATACTACTTTTGAAAAAGCGAATACTCAGGCGATGATTTGCTCAACATCATGTTGTGCATGAATAGTTTTTTTCAAAAGTGCCGCCAGCTCTTCCTGGGAACTGCTTGTCTTGTCCCTTGCGTACCAGGTATGCAGTTCTTTTTCAAAATCATCCCAGCTGCGACCAGCTGGACTGCTTTTCCAAGCCAGCAACAATTCCTGTGCTTCTGCAGGCCGGGGGCCCCACATGAATAATTCTTCTCCTTCCTCATCAAAAGCCACTAGCTTAGGCATAGACTTGCTGCCATTGGTATGGTACCGTTCTATCCACTGAGGATTTTCATCTCTCAAGATGATATTGAGCCTTATTTTTCCATTACTTGCCTGAGCTATGCCTGCCAGAACCGGAAGCGTTTGAGCACTGTCGCCACACCAGGCCTCGGTGATAACTACCCAGTACTGTGGCTGGATATTCAAAAGCACATCCTTAATTTCTTCCCTCAGCTTAAGCGTTTTATCAATTCGCTGCATTCTTTTATAATTGAGTACAGTAAAAGCTACCAAGGCCTGTGATTGTTTCTCTCCTGAAGTTCTAATAGATTTTACCAGCTTTTCTAAATAGTGCAGGAAATCTTTATATGTAAACTTCTGACCGTGTATTGTTAAGGTACTCTCTTTCATAGTTATATTGTTATTCGTCAGAACAGTCGCAGGAATGCATCAATCCTGACAAAGCTTTGAAAATTCTTTTTTAATATCTTCATTCACTAACAACCGTATAAACTTTTACTACCGCATCATAAATAAAAACAAAGCATGACTTTAACAGAAGATAAGATTTGGCATTTGGAGCATTTCAATGTTGTGAAAGCCCTCCCAATGAAAGATAGGATGCGCCTTAATGCACTGGCAGAAATGAAAGAATTCAAGAAAAGCGAAGAGTTCTACCTTCTTGCTGCTAATAAGGAGAAAATTTACTTTCTCAAGAAGGGCCATATCCGTTTATCAAAATTCACTGCTTCCGGAGAAGAGGTATTGATAGAGATCATTGGGCCGGGAGAAATTTTTGGCAGATTTATTCAAGACGAAGTGCATATGACCGATGAAACGGCTGTGGGGCTAACAAGCGGCATTTTATGTAGTCTGGACACAAATATCTGGGATCAGTTTATGAAAGAACACGCTCATTTTAGCATTTCGGTCACCAAGTTGGTCGGTTTGAAGATCAAGCGTTTACAAAGTCATATCAGACGTCTTCAGTTCTTGCCAGCAGCAGATAGAATCAATACAGTTCTTCAGGATCTGACTCAACGATACGGAAGGAAAATCGGACTTGGCTACGAGCAGGAGCTAAAGCTTCATCTTACCCATCAGGATATTGCTAAACTTTCGGGAACCAGCCGGCAGACCGTCACCTCCCACCTGAATATGCTGGAAAAAAGGGGTCATATTAATTATGACAGGAAGAGAATTTTGCTTAAGAGTGAGTTTCTTCCCCAGGTGCAGAACTGAAACATTTTTTTTAAACTAAGTAATTTTGAAATGTCGCCAGCTAATATTGATATGGTCCTGCGCTGCGAGGAAGTAAGCTTGCTACCACTGGCATCTCAGCTCTGACGGGTAGGGCTACGTCACCAATACATATGCTTTACATAGTGCGGAGGGGGTAAATAGGTGAGCGTGTATGTAAAACATAGAAAAGTGTAAGGATCTATCCTAACTGCAATTTTTTAAGAAAAAAAGATTGCATTTCTACCCAAAGGAAGCCAAAGGAAAAAATTTGATGTAGTATACCAGGGAAAATATGCTAAAAGCTGCAGTACCTATGGCGTTGACGATACCTTCAAACTATAATCTTCCGAAAATGCTATTCTGCCATCTGGATGGGAGAGTTGAATGTAATCTACTGCACCTGGTCCATGAAAACGGTAACGTAGGCCAACCACTTTTCCAACATCATTTTCCAGTTTACCCTTATATACTTCCTGGTCATTTAAGTAGAGTGTAATATGGCTATCACGAACTGTAAACCGAAGGGTTTGCCATTCTGAAAGACGAGATCCTAATCCGGAAAGATCGTATGTAGCACCGCTAATTCGCTGCTCCCCTAAAGCCATGATTAGCTTTCCTACGCAGCCAGGGATACTTAAGGGTAAAACAAAATGTCCCTTTGAGCAGATGATATTTACCTGGCTGGTCTGGTAAATAGCTTTGCCTTGATTGAAATCATTTTTGATGCTGGTCTCTAATGAAAAATTATTGGCCGGAAGCTCTCCTAAATCATCTACGTAATGTAACTATTTAGGTCTTCCACTTCAA
>CAZZGE010000132.1:0-12578 GCA_964653665.1 uncultured Porifericola sp.
AGACTGACCAGGTAAGGAAAAGTTGATTTATTCATACTATATATACTTGTTTTATTGAAAATATATCAAAATTCTTATAAATGAATATATTATTCAAATAAATAATCTATATACAGAGGGTATGTAAGTTTTAGGTTAGAATTTAACTATTCTAGTTACACGTATGATTTTTTTTTATAATTTAAAGTATACTCTCCTTTGTACATAAACTTGAGGTTCAGTTGCATTAATCACCTGATAACCATCAGTGGCAAATTTGAAGTTAGAGTATCTGGCTCAGCTTTTTCGTATTACTTCCATCCCGGGAATGTGCTGGACTATGCACAAGATACCTTTGTAGGTGTGTAGTTGAGATCTTATAACTTTGGAATTTTATTATTTTGCTCAAGTAAATGTTAGATCACTGCATCACATTCATATCCCTGAGTTTCGAATTATTGGCTTTGGCGACCTTGTTTGGCTTTACTAGTCTCCTTACCAGAAAAATTACCTATGGAGGTGCACTGTCTGGGACGCTCATCACTTATGCATTGATGGAGGCCTTTGGCATTGTGGGATTGTTAGCAATAGGATTATTTTTTGTCCTGGGTACTGGAGCTTCAGTATGGAAAAGGTCACTAAAACAAACCATGGGTGTCGCGGAAGCTAACCAGGGAAAAAGAGGGTTTGCCAATGTATTTGGCAATGCAGCCTCTGCTTTCATCCTTTCAGTATTAGCAATCTTTCTTCCGGATCATCGCACTCTTCTTGAGATCATGATGGTGGCATCTTTTGCAGCAGCACTGTCAGATACGGTATCTTCGGAGTTGGGAAATATTTATGGAACCAGGTTCGTTGATATCATCAGTTTGAAGGAAGGTATCCGGGGGGAAGACGGAGTTATCAGTATTGAGGGAACAGTGGCAGGTTTTTTTGCCAGTGGTCTGATGGGTTTGGTCTACTATTTAGCTGGGGGAGAATTTGTTCCGTCATTGGTGATTACCTCAGCCGGATTTTGGGGTAATCTGGTAGATTCGTTTTTGGGAAGTAGCCTTCAGAAAAGGAGGATTTTAAACAACCACAGCGTTAACTTTTTTAACACTCTGGTAGCAGCTTTATTAGCAGGTATCTTAGTCGTTGAAAAGATGAGTGTCAATTAATACTTTGCTCAAGGGATCCAACACCACCTGCTCCGGTTTACCGTTGAGCTTAATAGAAAACTGTTCCTCCCGGTCGTTGAGTTTCACTGTGTATATTTCTGGGTCTGGGTTGTCTTTATACCAAACTCCCACTTCCAGAGGCATTTGGTAAATATGAGCATGATCTTGAACCTGCTCTAGGTTGATTTTCAGCTTTTTACCCAGGCCAGCGTATTTCCAAGAGCCCTTTACAACAGGATGCCCTGGTTGAAAAAGCCATAAATCAAAAAAATCAACCAAAGATTGTTGAGCCAGCGTTTCTATAAGTTTTTGGAAGTCATAGGTATCTGCTTTTGCATGAGCATAGCTTTCATAAAACTGTTTTATTCCCTTCCAGAATAGCTGATCTCCAATATTTTGACGCAACATATGCAGAAACCAGGCTCCTTTTTGATATGAATACGCATTCAGATAAAGGTAAAGATTTGATAATGTAGTATCTACGACTGTAGCCTGTGGGGCTTTCTGATAGTAAGCAAAAATGCGGTCCTTATCAGCACGCAGTAAACTATGCAGGCTGTCGGTACCGTAAGTATATTCAATATAACTGTGAGCCAGATAGGTAGCAAAGCCCTCGGAGATCCATATGTGGGGCCAGTCTCTTTCAGTAACTGAATTACCAAACCACTGGTGAGCTATTTCATGAGCAATTAAGGATTCAATATTTTGATTTCCATCTACTGCCTGCTCATTGTAAAAAATATTGCTGGCATTCTCCATCCCTCCGTACTTAGTTTTTGACTCAACATTCACTAATTTTTGATAAGGGTAATCTCCTAGCCTATCAATCATATAGCGAAGGATGTTAGAAGTTGGAGCAAAGTCTTTCATGCTACTTTCACGATTATCTGCATATACCCAATGCTGAATCTCAATATGATCAACTGGTAAGTCATGTTGAACGGCAAAAGCTGCTGCACCAAAAACCATTACTTTTGTTGGTATGGGTTTGGCGATTGCCCAGTGGGTTAACTTTTTGAATCCTCCCTGAGGTTGTCGGATAAGACTTTCTTCGCGTAACCTGCCATTAGCGATAACTTGATAGTGGTGTGGACCTGTCACAATAAACTCACAGGTTGCTTTGTCTACCGGATGATCTATGCAGGCTAACCAATGATGAGCACGGTTGGGCCAGTTGTCTCCAAAAAACGTTCTGTCACCATATTCGTTTTCAGAAATGATGAGTCCGTCCTGGGGTACACCCCGGTAGCGGATGTGTAATGTACCCTTGTAGCCCTTTTCTAACGCCTCATTGAATACCATTTCTACTTTATCGTTGTTGTGCGTGAATTTTAACGGATGATCGTTCAGGTATACCGATAAGACCTCCATACCCTTTTGGTCATCATTTATACTGCTTAATTCAAGGTAAGTAGATCTAAGATTATTTTCCCTTACCTTAAAGAGGAGACTGGTTGTACCGGTGATCTGATCATTCTGATCATTGATTTCTATGTGAAAAGCGTAGTGAAGCGCATCTATTTGCTGGTAGTTGGGTTCATCTTGGGCTTGAATAAAGACAGAACAACTGGCTGAAAAAATAACCGTTAACAATGAAATCTTACTGATCACAGATGTAGAATTTTACGCCCTAAGTTAGACAAAAAAGAATAAGACAGGCGCCTCATTTGCTTGCATCAGATCATGAAAATTACAGTAGCAATGCTCAAACGAAAATTAAGGAAAAATGTAGATTTGATCGTTTTTCTACTCTTCGTAACCATAGTCTACGCCGGTGGGTGGCAGGCTGAAGTCTTTGGCTTCGTCCAGAGAGGGATATTAGCTATCGGCCTTTTTGACGCAGCACCCAAACATGAAATTGAAGAGAAACCCGTAAGGATTGACTTCAAACTTTATGATGAAGAAGGAAATATCATGGAGGTAGCGCAGCTTAAAGGGAAAACGGTTTTCATAAATATATGGGCCAGTTGGTGTCCACCCTGCATCGCTGAGATGCCTGGCATTAACAAACTATATCAACGATTTAAGGATGATCCTGACATCTCATTTCTTATGATCTCCGCAGACGAGGAGCAGGAGAAGGCATTATCGCTATACCGACGTAAAGAGTTTGACTTTCCGATTTACTTTCCAGTATCGAAGCTGCCTTCCGCATTATCCTACAAATCTATTCCTAGTACTTTTGTGATTTCTCCAGCAGGATATATCGCTTATCGAAAAGAAGGTATGGCTAGCTATGATCATTCTTCATTTTATGATTTTCTGGAAAAACTTTAGGGCTGGTTGGCCATTTTCTTAGGCTCATCCTGGTCAAGTTTTTCAAAATAATGACTTGCAGCCTGCTTTACTTTAGGGGCCAGCAGAATAGCTGATATCATGGTAGGAATAGCCATCATGGCATACATACCGTCAATGAGATTGATAACAGCAGAAATGGAAGCCACCGAACCAATGATAATAGAGAAAACATAAAAATAATTGAAGTAATGGGCCCGGTGCGCACCCGCCAGATAAGAAAAACATTTTGTACCGTAGTAGGATAGTGTAAACAAAGAGGAAAGTGAAAAAGTAAGCACACTGATCACTAATAGGTAGCCACCCAGATTATTGTAGGGTAATGCTAAATTAAATGCCTTCACTGTGAGCGTTACCCCATCTGCATCGGTCGTTCTCCAGACATCCGTAATTAAGATCGCCAGTGCTGTCATGGTACAAACGATGAGTGTATCAATGGCTGGCCCCAGCATGGCTACCAGCCCTTCGCGTATCGGTTCATTAGTTTTGGCCGCACCATGAGCCAGGGGAGCTGTACCTATGCCGGCCTCATTGGAAAATGCAGCACGGCGGGCGCCTATGACGATTACTGCTCCTAATGCCCCACCCAAAACGGCATCGCCTGAGAATGCATCACTGATGATCAGTGATAAGCTTTCGGGTACCTGTTCCAGATTGGAAAAAATAATGTAAAGTACGGACAGAACATACACTACCACCATACCGGGTACCATTTTGCTGGCTACCCGGGCGATTCTCTGTATACCGCCAAATATAACAATAGACACAACGGCTGAGATAGTGAGACCTGCGATCAGGTTTACAGTAAATGATTCTCCTTCAATTATTCCGTTAGGAATGAGCACCACATCCCTGAAAATCTGGGTAAGCTGGTTTGCCTGAAATACGGGCAGTGGTCCGAATAGACCAGCTAAAGCAAAAAATATAGCGAGGGGTTTCCACTTTTTTCCCAAGCCCTCTTGTATCACATACATGGGGCCTCCTTGTGTTTTACCCGCACTATCTTTACCGCGGTACATAATGGAAAGAGAACAGGTGAAGAATTTGGTGGCCATGCCCAAAAATGCACTTACCCACATCCAGAAGAGTGCTCCGGGCCCTCCCATCGTTATAGCGACAGCCACCCCACCGATGTTTCCCATACCTACTGTTGCTGCCAGCGCACTGGATAAAGCTTCAAAGTGACTGATTTCACCGTCCTCCTCGGGATTATCATATTTACCGCGGAGTACGTCAATGGCATGTTTGAGGTAACGAAAGGGTAGAAAGCCTGAATAGAGCATAAAGAAAAAACCACCGCCCAACAAAAGGATGAGCAGTGGCGTGCCCCATGCGTATTCACTGAATTTAGCTAATACAAGCTCTAAGTAACTCAAAATAGGACCAGGTTAAGCGTCAAAACACATTTCAGTCCTTAAATTAGCCAAATAGGCTTGTAAATAAAAAAGTATTAGCTAATCATATTCTTCCAATCAGTATATCTCTCACTGATCTTTTCACTCATCTTTTCATAGGAAGGCCACTCATCACTTACATGGTAAATAGAGGGTAAATCTCCAGCCAGAATATCTACATAGTCCTTGTGGTACAACCCACCTCCGTAATAGTAGTAGGTAAAAAGGTTACCTTCATCACTAAATAATTCGTGACCAAGGTAGCCGTCCCATATTTCTGATAAGATTGTGCAATTGATCTGGCGGTTGCTAAAACGATAGATTTGTGTGTCAGCCTCTTCTTCAAAATATTCTGAGTACAGGTTGTTATCAATGACCCAGCCCAGGTAAATACCAATATGGACGTAAGCTTGTTCTATCGGCAGATGCTGAGGAAAGTTTCCCAAAAAATGATTTTTTGCATTATCATAAATGCTTTTATTTTTCACTGTCTCTGGCTGACTCGTCATGGCAAATTGTTTATAATGTTAATAAATTGCAGCATTAAATTTAAAATGTTCAATTTTAATATTTATTAATGAAATATGATTTTTACTACTCCTGTAGAAAGTACGTAGATATTCCAGTAATTGAGCAAGGCAGTATTTTTTGTAATATAGCCTCAGTTTCTTATGTAAAAATCTACAATTCATGCCTAATCATCCGCTAGATAGCTTTATCAGAGATGTTCCTGATTTTCCAGCAAAGGGTATTGTTTTCAAAGACATCACTCCTCTTTTACAAAATCCTCAGGCTATGCAGCGAGCCAGCGAAGAACTATTGGATCTGCTACCTGTTACTAGGATTCACAAAGTTGTGGGAATAGAATCAAGAGGCTTCATTTTTGGCTCCTTACTGGCCCAGCGGCTTGGCGCAGGATTTGTTCCGGTTCGCAAATCAGGGAAGCTCCCTGCACAGACAATCAGTGAGGCCTATGCATTAGAGTATGGTACAGATGTATTAGAAATCCATCAGGACGCTATTCAATCTGGAGATCATGTACTCATTCACGACGATCTGTTGGCTACAGGGGGCACCGCTGCTGCAAGTTGTAAACTCATTGAAAAACTTGGAGGTACAATCGTACAGCTTTCTTTTCTTATAGAGCTTTCCTTTTTGAATGGTAGAGAAAAGCTGACCTCTTATTCAGTAAGTACCTTGTTAAGTTACTAAGCGTTTCCGTACACCCTGAAAACAGGATCACGCAGAGCTTTTGAACCGTCGGATGCGATAAACGATACTACCCTGGCAACGTCCTCCGGTGTAACCCAATCTGAATATTTAGCCTCGGGCATCGCCTCTCGGTTGGGGGGTGTATCAAGGATACTCGGTACAATAACTGATGCCGTAATCTTGTCTCCTCCGCTTTCAGCATTGATGTGCTCGGCCAATTTAAAAATCAGGCTTTTGGACAACGCGTACGCTGTCAGGCCAGCGGATGCGCTCTTCTCCAGTGCCGGTTTCGCCCCAATCAGGATGATTTTGGCAGGTGTTGACTGTTTTTTTACTTGCTTGTATACAGCTTTAGAACTGACAAAAGCAGATTCAAAGTTAAGCTTAAACATTTTGTGGATGTCTTCCAGGCTAGTGTCTTCAAATTTGCTCATACCGAATCCACCGACCAGCAAAGCAGCCACTTGGATTTCGCCCATTTTTTCGCGAGCATATTTGACTAACTGCTGGCATTGATTTTCATCCGTGACGTCAGCAATATATTTTTCAAATGAAGGGTGTTGTTCATTATTTCCACAATCATCTCCCTCTAGGGCCGTACCAAGCACATTAAAACCGTCCTTAAGCAAAGTTTGGACTACGGCTTTTCCCATGTTGCCGGCTGCACCGGTTACAATTGCATTTTTTGACATAAATATTAAGTTAGAACTGTGTAAATGATCACTGTTACGTTTTTTTAGCAAAGTCTTCAAAAAAACTGTAACAAAATATTAGATTTTATGCTGAAATTGTATTATAATGATAAATTGACTAAAAATTAAGTGAGTAATCAAAGTATTAGTTTTCTCTTCAACATTGCTTTCTATCTTATACATAATTATTGATTTAAGCGTTACGCAAAGAAGATAGCAAACGTTACAAGTTGAACTAATTTAAAATGGTGAGACTTATTTTAGTATTATACATACCTTTTGTGGCAAAACGTGCCATGACTCCCTTTTTTCTTGAAAAAAACACGAAATCATCAATGCTATGAGTGTATTAGATAAAATCAAGACCAATTACAGCACCACTTTCAACGAGATGAGTGTCTCCGAGTATCTCCGAGAGTGCAAAAAAGATGTTGGTATGTACGCCAAGCCTGCTGAAAGAATATTAACCGCTATTGGTGAGCCCGAAATGGTGGATACCCGGGATGATCCCAAGCTTAGTAGAATCTTTTCTAATAAAGTTATTAAAGTATACCCTGCTTTTCGTGAATTTTATGGTATGGAGAATACCATAGAGCAAATCGTCGCTTTCTTCCGCTACTCGGCTCAGGGTTTGGAAGAGAAGAAGCAGATCTTGTATCTAATGGGGCCGGTAGGTGGTGGTAAAAGTTCGCTAGCCGAAAAACTTAAGCAACTGATTCAGGAAAACCCCATATATGTACTCAAAGCAGGAGATGAAATCAGTCCGGTGTATGAAAGTCCCCTGGGGTTGTTTGCAGATTACAAACAAGAGCTTGAGCAAGAGTATAAGATACCAGCCCGTTACATCCCGGCCTGTATGAGCCCCTGGGCCTCCAAGCGCTTGCGTGAATTTGATGGCGATGTTAACCAGTTTAAAGTTGTCAAACTTTATCCGTCAGTTCAAGATCAAATAGCTGTAGCGAAAACGGAGCCCGGCGATGAAAATAACCAGGATATATCAACCCTGGTCGGTAAGGTAGACATCCGTAAGCTGGCAGAATTCCAGCAGAGTGATCCCGACGCTTATTCTTATACAGGAGGCTTGTGTCTGGCTAACCAGGGTGTGTTAGAATTTGTTGAGATGTTCAAGGCCCCAATTAAGGTATTGAATCCCCTTTTGACGGCTACGCAGGAAAATAATTACAAAGGAACTGAGCCTATTGGTGCCATTCCTTTTGACGGAATTATATTAGCTCACTCCAATGAGTCAGAATGGGCCAAGTTTGCCAATGATAAGAAAAACGAAGCCTTTTTGGATCGTATTTACAAAGTTCAGGTCCCTTACTGCCTTCGCGTAGATGAAGAGCAGAATATTTACAGAAAGTTAATTCGTGAGAGCTCACTGGACAGAGCACCTTGTGCTCCTATGACATTGGAATTACTGGCTCAATTTTCGGTGATGACGCGCCTCAAAGTACCTGAAAACTCTAGTCTGTTTTCTAAAATGAGGGTCTATAATGGAGAAACGCTGAAGGAAACTGATCCCAATGCTAAGTCCATCCAGGAATACCGTGACGATGCTGGTATCAACGAGGGAATGCAAGGTGTTTCTACGCGCTTTGCCTTCAAAGTGCTTTCAAAAGTGTTTAACTTTGATAATGAAGAGCTGGCTGCTAATCCTGTGCACCTGCTTTATGTTCTTGAACAGGAAGTAATCAAGCTGGAAATGGACAAGGAAGCTGAAGAAAAGTATCTCAATATTATCAAATCCATTCTTGCCAATCGTTACGCTGAGTTCATCGCAGATGAGATACAGAAAGCATACATTGAATCTTACAGTACTTACGGGCAAAATATTTTTGAAAAGTATGTGATTTATGCTGATTACTGGATTCAAAATAACGACTACCGTGATCCTGACTCTGGCGAAATTTTGGATCGGAGCATGCTGAACGAAGAGTTAGAAAAAATTGAGAAGCCCGCTGGCATTGCTAATCCTAAAGATTTTAGAGCTGAGGTGACTAATTTTACGCTGAGGTACAAGGCTAACAATGGAGGCAAGAGTCCTCGTTGGGACTCTTATGAAAAAATAAAAAATGTGATTGAGAAGAAAATCTTTACCAATACGGAAGACCTACTGCCGGTTATCTCATTTAATGCCAAGAGTAATGAAGAAGATGAGAAAAAGCATAAGGATTTTACCAAACGTATGATGGAAAGAGGTTACACTGCCAAGCAGATTAGAATCCTGGTAGATTGGTTTATGAGAGTAAGAAAGACGATGGCCTAACAAAGGCAGAAAATGATGCGAGTTTATGAGTACGATAATCGATAGACGTAAAAATACCAAAGGTAAATCCACCAACAATCGCCAGAAATTCCTTAAGCGTGTAGAAGATCAGATCAAAGATGCTATACCTGATATCATTAGCCAAGAAAAAATAAAGGATAGTACTAATGGCGGTAAAGTTAAAGTACCTATAAAAGGCATTAAAGAGCCCAGCTTTAGGCACGATCCTCGTTCCGGAAAGAAACATTATATACGACCCGGTAACGATAAGTTTACCGAAGGTGATAAGGTGCCCAAGCCAGAAGGTGATGGTCAGGGCGCAGGAAAAGGTAAAGGCTCTAATAGTCCAGAGGTGACTCAGGATGATTTTGTTGTAATTTTATCTCGTGAGGAATTTCTTAAGTACTTTTTTGAGGACCTTGAATTACCTAATATGGTTAAAAAGTACATGGAAAGCACTACTACTTACCGTCAGCAAAGGGCTGGTTATACAAAAAACAGCGTTCCTTCTCGCCTGAATGTCAAAACAAGCTTTCAGCAGTCATTAGCCCGTCAAATCTCTATAAGAGGAGCTTTTGAGCAGAAGATAAAAAGGCTGGAAGAGGAAATCATGAAAACGCAAGACCGACAAGAAAAGGCAGCCTTAGGAGAAGAGATTGAACGCAATCGTAAGCAAATGGGCACGATTCCTTTTTTTGAGGATGTTGACTTGCGCTATAACAATTTTGAGCGAATTCCCAAGCCAGCTACCTCCGCAGTCATGTTTTGTATCATGGATGTGTCTGCTTCTATGGGGTATCATGAGAAAGACATCGCAAAACGTTTTTTTACATTGTTGTACCTTTTTCTCACCAAGCAGTACACAAATGTTGAAATTGTCTACATCCGGCATCATACTGAGTCCAAAGAAGTAGATGAAGAAGAGTTTTTCAACTCCCGTGAGAGCGGAGGTACGGTAGTCGCTCCCTCGCTCTACCTGATGAAAAAAATTATGAATGAGCGCTACGATTCGGCTCTATGGAATGTGTACTGTTGCCAGGCATCGGACGGTGACGTATGGTCTAACGGTGATGCGGTAGAATGCGGACAGGTTTTGAAAAACGATATTTTGTCTCAAATACAGTATATGGCTTATATAGAAATCAAAAATCGGGGACTGGAAGGCTACCTGTGGCACGCTTATAAGAGACTTAAGCAACTGGATAATTTTTCCATGCGCAATATCAACGACGTAAGCCAAATTTGGCCGGTGTTTAAAGCATTATTTAAAAAGAAAAACATGCTGGAAAATGTATCCCAGTAGTAAAAAAATCAGATTATTCTCGCTATGATAGATAAAGAACGCTCCAGGGAGTTGTTTAGTAGTTCCAACTGGGATTTTGAAACAATACAGTTAGCTGATGAACTGACTACCTGGGTAGGTAAAGAGTTTTTTAAATTAGATATCTATCCTAATCAGGTTGAGATTGTAACTTCCGAACAAATGTTGGATGCCTATTCGCTGATTGGATTGCCTACTTCGTATCCTCATTGGAAGTTTGGTAAAGATTTTATTGTTAATCAAAATAGTTACAAAAAGGGGCAGATGGGACTTTCTTACGAGATGGTCATCAACTCTGATCCTTGCATTAGCTACAATATGGAGAATAACTCCACCTGTATGATGATGCTGGTAATTGCCCATGCCTGTCAGGGGCATAATGCGTTTTTCAAGAATAACTACATGTTCAAAGACTGGACATCGGCTGATTCAATTCTTGACTACATGGTATTTGCCCGAGACTACGTTTTGAGATGCGAAGAAGAGTTTGGCAGTAATGAAGTGGAAAAAGTACTGGATGCCTGCCATGCTCTGATGGATCACGGGGTAGATAAATACAAAAAACCACCTAAGCTTTCTGCAACAGAGGAGAAGGCGCGCCTGAAAAGATTGGTTAATGCCAAAAAAGAAAATTACAATGAACTTCTCAAAACACTTCCTACATATTCGGAAGAAAAAAAGCGTGAGAGATTCAAAAACCCAAAAAAATTTCCAGCAGAACCTGAGGAGAACTTGCTCTATTTCATAGAGAAAAATGCCCCCACACTACCAATCTGGAAAAGAGAAATCATTCGGATTGTACGAAAGGTAGCGCAATACTACTATCCACAAACCATGACCAAGGTGATGAATGAAGGCTTTGCCACCTTTATGCACTATCATATCATCAACAAGTTGTTTGACCTGGGTTACCTTGAAGATGGCTTTATGCTAGAGTTTCTGAAAAGCCATAGCGGTGTTATTTTCCAACCAGATTATAATAGTCCCTACTTTTCGGGTTTGAACCCATATACTTTAGGTTTTAATATTTTCATGGATATCAAGCGTATTTGCCAGAAGCCCACTGAAGAGGATAAAAAGTGGTTTCCCAATTTGATAGGAAAAGACTGGCTGGACGAAGTGTTATATGCCATGGAAAATTTCCGAGACGATAGCTTTATCGTTCAATACCTCTCTCCCAAGGTAATAAGAGATATGAAGCTCTTTGCCATCTTTGATGATGAGGATAATGAGTACTACGAAATCAGCGCGATTCACAATGAGCGAGGTTACCGCAGAATTCGGGAGATGATGAGTCAGCAATACGATCGCTCCAACCGCGTTCCGGATATACAAGTTGATAACGTGGATGTCCACAAGACCAGTCGTTTGAATCTAATTCATAATATCCATGAAGACAAGCTGCTTGACGAAGATGACGCTGAAAGCACTGTTCGCCACGTTAGGCAACTGTGGGAATTCCCGGTAGAATTACATTCTCGCAATAGAGCGGGGATAGATGAAGACTTTTATGAATGCTGACCCTATTCTACACGCGCTTATCAATAATCTTTGAGTTAGCAAGAACAGGAAGCGCTTCGGTCTCTGGTACAAGAAGATACCAACCATCGGGAAAGAACGCGTGCCCAGGCCATTCTCTGGAGCCATAAAGGTTACAAGATCAAACAAATAGCTGATCTTTGTGAAGTAGACCGTTCCACGGCGGCAGAGATACAGTGAGCAGATGGCTGAATCGCTGGCAAGCAGATAAAGAGCAAGGTTTGCAGGATGGACCACGTTCAGGTCGCCCATCTATATTGAATCATGAGGAAAAAGAGATAGTGTTTCAAAAAGTATGATGTATCAGACGTATCCAAAATTGATGTAGAAAAAGTTATTTGAAAGGCAATAATATGGTTCTCTAGCTTTTTGGAGAAGTTACATGTCTTACGAAAAGCTCTTCTTATCCTGTGCCTTAACCGGCAATTATTGCCTGGCTTCGGCCATCCGATCAATTCCTTTGGTAAATTTTTTGCCTACCCTACAGTGATCAGCTTGGAAAGCACGTTTAAAACTCTTCCACTCGTCCATTGCTATGGTACCATAAGTGATCTCAAGCTCTTGTATCTTTTTTCGTAATCTCTTGGCTGTCTTGTAGTTGCGCTTTCCAAATACCCGCTCTACGGTGGCCAGGCTACTATCTCACCACTGTTACGGTGGTAAGCATGGGATGAATTGTGTAAAAAAGCAAACAACAGCTGGTGAAAAGAAAATAGA
>CAZZGE010000133.1:0-12549 GCA_964653665.1 uncultured Porifericola sp.
GGGTGTACCCGATTCCGCCAACTTTCAAAGCTGCCACCAAACTCCTGGGGGGACAGGCCATGCTGTTCGCAGGTGCGTTGATCCCAGACGAGCTTGCCGCTACTTACGTCCAGGTCCCAGACGCCGATCTGGGCAGAAGCGGTAGCCAGTTGTAAGCGCATGGAATAATCTTTAAGCTTCTCCTCCCGCTTTTTCCGCTCGGTAATATCCTGTAAAGCCCCTTTCACCCGGCTAACTTTTCCATCTTTGATATCATGAGGCTCCCCGTTGACGCGTATCCACTTGAGGTTGCCCTTGGTGGTGACCACCCTTACTTCCATCTCACGACTTTTACCTTCATCTATGAGCCGTGCGAAGGCTTCTCTGACTGAAGATACGTCGTCAGGATGGTAGAAGCTAAAAGCTCTCTCGATAGAGATTACTTCTCCCAGCGGTACTTCATGGATACGGTAAATCTCGCTGGTCCAGGTAAGCCGGTTATGATCAACGTCAAATTCCCATCCCCCTACCTTAGCGATACGGCTGGTTTCGTCCAGCAGCCTGGCCAGCTCAGTTTCCCGAGTCACATCCTGTAAGGTACCCAGTATTTTGACGGCTTTGCCACTTTTGTCGCGGATAATCTTGTTGAGTGCATCTATAAATTTGAGCCTACCTTTGGCGTCAATGATGCGGTAGGAGATCGGTCTTTCTTTGAGTTCATGAGTTACTTTGTTGTTTCTTTGTCTTACCACCTCACGGTCTTCGGGATGGATCATTTGGAAAGTATCTACCTGCTCCGGAAGATGCTCATACGGGTTAAGGCCAAAAATACGATAAAACTCTTCCGACCAGAAGACTGCGCCACTGACCAGGTCTTTTTCCCAGCTACCTACTTTGGAGACTTTTTGTGCGATGTTGAGAGAAGTGCGGCTTTCTTCCAGGGCCTGCAATACCTGCTTCCGCTCGGTAATATCCCGAAAATTAGAAACCAATCCCCGGATGGCTTCTTCTTGTAACTGGTTGGTCATGACCGACTCTATCCAGATGACTTTTCCATCTTTACGTCGGATGCGATGCTCAAAGTCAATGTGCTCTCCCGGCATTGCTTTCAATTGCTCAACAACTTGTTCAGCTTTCGGCAGGTCTTCTTCTACGACAAAATCAGCCCCCTGCATACCCACTATTTCCGGGTAGCCGGTGATACGGACGGCAGAAGGGGAAGCATAAATGATAAATCCCAGCTCGTCGTATACTACGATGGCATCAAAACTTTTTTCAATCAGCCCCTTAAAGTGCCGTTCGCTGATGGCCAGTTGCTCATTGAGTTCCTGGGTGTACTCCAGGTTCTGCCGCAGTTCTTCTTCGCTGGCATTCAGTTCCTCGTTGATGGCCTGGGTTTCCTTCAGCAAACTTTCTTTTTCCTGTTCAGCCAGCTTTTGTTGTTGGATATTCCGGGTAACGGCGATGATCTCCATTTGATCACTCTCCGTAGTGAAGGTTTTACCATAAGTTTCTACCCAGATGTAATGACCCTTTTTTTGTCGCATACGGGCTACAAAACGCCCATGACCATGCTGTTTTATACCCTGTACTGCCTCCTCTACAAGAGGTATATCGTTAGGGTGCAGCCAGTCTGTCAACGAGGTACGCAGCACGTCAACCGGTGACCAACCGAGCAGGCTTGTAACGGAGGGAGATACATAGTTCAATTTCATCTGAAGGTCCAGGCGGTTTACCATATCAGAAATGTTATCGGCCAGTAGTTTGTACTGCCGGTTACTCTCTTCCAGGGCTTTTTCTTGGTTTGCTCGGTGAAGGCTGTTGGCAAAAATAGCTCCCAGCAGCTTGAGCAGATTGATACTCTCGCCGTTCCATTGCCGGTACCCGCTCAGGGAAGAAAAGCCAACATAGCCCAAATATTCATACTGATAAACGATAGGTACGGTTACTATTGACTTAACCCCCAGGTAATCCATCATTTTCCGGGCCTGGCTCGCTTCTTCAGGCAATTCGTCCACCCTGGGTATTTGCACAAGCTCCCCGGACAGTACCTGCCTGGACCACCAGGGAAAAGCGTCAGCAGTGTGAACCTGCTGCTCCTCACTGAAGGGGGGCGTACCCGGTATACGGTAGTGATAGCTAAGCTGCCAAAGCGACTTATCTGCGTTAAAGAGGTACATAAACGCCCGCTCAAAGCCGGTAAATTCTGTTACGGACTGCAGCGCCTCAGGGATCATCTCGTCCAGCTCTTGGTAACTGATATTGATAAAATTAGTAGAAATGTTCAGGAGCAAGTGATTCAGTTTATTGAGGTTAATGATGCGCTGCTCATTCTTTTTTCTCTCACTGATATCGTAGCCTACCCCCTGCAGCTCAGTAGGTTTTCCCTGCTCATCGGTGATCGCAACGAATTCCCAGTAGTTAGTATAGTATCCCCCGTTGGGCTTGGGTTTACGTATTTCCAGAGACACCATCTTACCCGGATGTGCCAGGCACTCTTCTGCCATCTCTTGGGCTTTTTCTATGTCGTCCGGGTGTATCGTAGGAAAGTAAAGTTTGCCAATGATATCTCCGTAGTGTTCAAATGTCTTCAGGAAAGCCAGGTTGGCAAAGCTATATTTACCTTCCAGGTCGGTACGGATCAGATAATTCGTCTGTGACTCCACAATGGAAGAGAGTTCCTGCTTTTGCCGGTAGAGTGCCCGTTGCTGCTTTTTCTTTTCAGTAATTTCGTAGCCTACCCCCTGCAGCTCAGTAGGGTTTCCCTGCTCATCAGTGATCGCAACGAACTCCCAGTAGTTAACGTAAGACTTCCCATCAGGAGCTGGCTTCCTGATCTCAATGGGAACCATTCTGCCTGGATGAGCCAGGCACTCCTCCACCATTTTGTAGGTTTTCTCATGATCCTCCGGGATAATGGTATCGAGAGAGAACTGACCAATAATTTCCTCAAACTGATGGAAGCGCTGAATAAAAGCAGGATTGGCGTAGGTAAAGTACCCTTCCAGGTCGGTACGGATCAGATAATTCGTCTGCGAGTTGATCAGAGAGGCCAGTTTTTCCCGCTGCCAGTAAAGATCATGTTCGTATTTCTTTTTTTCAGAGATATCTACCAGCACAACGATGATACCACTCACCGCCATCCCCTGGAAATACGGAGAGAGCTTAACACTTACCCAGATCTGCTGCCCGTCCGCCGTTTGAAAAGCCCACTCCCAGGTACGCACATAGTCAGGCTGCTGATCTGCCTCCTGCAAAAAAGCCCTGACATCAATATCCGGGTTAAGCTTTTGCACAGACTGGTACAACAGTTCTCGCTGAGAGCGCCCAAAAAGCGCAGTGGCTACCTGGTTTATGTAGTTTATTTTACCTTCCCGGTCAGTAACGATGATGCTGTCACTTACATTCTGTAGCACCGATGCCTGGAAGTCCAGTCGCTCCCAGTTCAGCACCTCTTCGCTGACGTCCCGCAGAAAAACGATGCGCATGGGCCCATATTGCTCAGATACTTCGTCTTTGGCATAGCCTCTGACGTAAATAAAGCTATCCGGATTTTTCCACCAAATCTTGGTGGTTTTTAGCTGATCTCGCCTGCCTTCCACCAGGTCCTGAAGCATGGCTCTTGGTTCTTCGGCTTGGGGCAGTATAATACGATAGTATTGGTTTTGTAGTGTTTCTTCATCGCTACCGACCAGGTCTGTAAAAGTTTTGTTAACCAGCCTGACGATATTCTCACTATCAATCACAACCAACCCTACGTCTATGGAGCTAAGGTAGAGGTTAAAGAATGACTGAGATTTTGGCATGTTTGCTTAACTATAAGGTTGTCTTTTATAGTGTAATAAGCTGGAAATGTAACTTTAATTTAGTTAAAAATGCAGTACTTACGGAATTTATCTTATGTTTTTTGACATCTAATAGGTTGATACTCAAAAATTTGTAAAGTAGTTTTTCGATCATTCATTTTAGGCGTGCTTGAATTCAATAGAAAAAAGAATCGCCTTACTACTGATCATCAAAGAAAAAGCTTCCTTATCATTTGGGGAAGTTTGAAAAGAGCACTACCGGATATGTGGTGGCTGAAGCCCTGCGTTTTATCCGCGAACACTAGTCACAAAAGTTTTTCCTCTACCTCCCTTTCCCGGTGCCGCACTCAGCACTGCAGGTCCCCCAACGAAGCCCAGACTGCCTACCAGGGTGCTTTTGCGGAAACGCCCTACCTGGGCAACGATGGTTATCTACCCCACCCTACACCTAAAGCTACCTACGCGGCCATGATCACTCGGATGGATCGGCAGATCGGAGCGGTGATGGCGCTGCTCAAAGAGTTAGATCTGGACGAGAATACACCCGTCATGTTTTCCAGCGACAATGGAGCCACCTTCCTGAAGGGACCGGATACCAAATATTTTGAGAGTGTAGGCAAACTGCGCGGCCTCAAAGGCGATCTGTACGAAGGAGGCATTTGCGTGCCCATGATTGCCCGCTGGCCCGGAAAAATTCCAGCCAACAGTAACAGCAACCACGCATCTGCTTTCTGGGATGTGATGCCTACACTGGCTGAAACTTACCGGAGCCAAAATTCCGCACGATACAGTCGGCATTTCGCTACCGCCTACCCTGACAGGTCAACCGGAGAAACAGGCTGGACATGCATACCTCTACTGGGAATACCATGGACGGAATGGCTCCCAGGCAGTACGCATGGGTGACTGGAAAGGCATACGTACTGAAGTACACCGTAATCCTGAAGCGAAAATCCTTCTGTACAATTTGACAGAGGATATTAGCGAACAGCAAGACGTAACCGATCAGCATCCTGAAATTGTTGAACAAATCCAATGCCTCATCCACACGCGTACGCCTTCACATATTGAAAAGTGGAATTTTGAATGAATCCGTTAGGAGCTTAGGGTTTATATTTATTTCGCAGTCGGCGTGGCTACCAGCAACATGATACCGTGGGAAGTTCTATTACTAAACAGGTTCTGAAGTAGGAATTTAGCCTGCCCGGCGGCAAAGCCCCAGAATTGATTCTCCATGCTGCCACACCAATCAATTTGTTTTTTCTCCAGTTCGCTCATCCAGTAAAGCAAATAATTGGGCAGTGTACCGGATAGCTTCAGCTTCTTGACGCTCCAGCCGCTCTTTTCCAGAAGCATACTCAGGTTTGAGGGGGAAAACAAAAAAGTGTGCCTGGGTGTGTGCCAACCGGCCCAGGCACTGCCGTATTTTTTTCTACTCACAGAATCAAAGTTAGGCACTTCAATAACCAGATGCGTATTCGGTCCTGAGAGATTGGCCAGGTGGCTGAGCGTCTGATGGGGAAAGTAGTCGTGCTCCAGAAAGTGCCACATTGTGATAAAGTCAGGGTTAACGTCAAGTTGTGTATCAACGGGAGCAGTCAGACGTAAATCAAGGTTGGGAAACACACTGGGTAATCCAGACCAGCCATGATCTGAAAAATCTACTCCAATGCCCATAGAACCATATTTCAGATGAATTGACTGCAAAAAAGTAGGCTTACCGCACCCTACATCCAGGATAACCGACTTCGGTGTCAGCTTGCCAAACTGCCTAAGTACTTCAATCCTACGTTTGTCCAAGCTTGCCTGATCTAATCTTACCAGCCAGCGATACCTTCCCCAGGCAGCAGCACCACGGTAAGGCAGGTAATAGTCGCCATAGTAAGTACGCAAATTATCCGGCGTAAGCCGGGGGTTTAGCATCACCAATCGGCAATGATCACAGCGCTCAAAGGTAAAAACTTCTTTGGAGGAGTGCATCTGAGCGGCTACCTGTGCGTAAGTTTTGAGCTGAGAGGTGCCACAGGCGGGACACTCATTTAGTACGGTCATGATACAACTTTAGAAAAAAAAGCGGTAGTTTACTGTTCCATGCAACTTTAAACAAAACTTTTGTATTTGGTTAAAGTTGTCAACTATTTTTAGGCCAGATCCCACTCCTGACGGTTTTTGCGCTCCAGCAGTTGGTTGGCATCGCGATCTTTACGGAATTTCTCCCGGCGGGCATTCCACCGTAATTCTCGTCCGCCCAGGCGGAAGGAAATGAGGCCCAGGTGCATGGGCAGGGTCATTTCACGAGCATGAGCCAGGTTACTCTCCGGCAGTGTCCGGCTTTTGACTGCATCCACAAAATTCTGCTGATGACCCGGCGAGCGAGGTATAGATTGCTGTACTTCGGGAATATCTTCCATTACCTCACCGTTAATACGGATTTCACGACTGCTATAGTCACACAGAAGCGTGCCTTTACTACCTTCAAAATAGGCTCCAATACCCCGTTCTTTGGCTCCTGGCACATGAGGCGGCTCAGTCGTCCAGTGTATATTCATTTGCTCAAATTCGTAATCCACGTTGATCCACTCCGGAACGTCAGCAATGCCTCGAGGTGCTTCGCCGGTGGCCCTGACTGACTTCAGTCCCGTGGGCTTCAATGACCACCACACCACGTCGGCGATATGGCACCAAAAGTCCTGAAACATACCGCCGGAATAGTCCAGGAAGTAACGAAAATTAAAGTGGCAGCGCTCCGGCATATATGCTACCCTGGGAGCAGGCCCCAGCCACATGTCCCAGTTGAGATAGCCAGGGACAGGTTGCGGCTTAGGATTGCCCAGCCCTGGGGATATCCCCGTTTTCCAGAGCCTGACGGTCTTCACATCGCCAATCGCTCCTGACTGTATAAGCTCTACCACCCGGTGGTAGTTGTCAGTGGCATGGATCTGCGTTCCTAACTGAAAAATGCGCCCGTGCTTTTCCATTGATTTAAGCATATCCTGACCTTCTTTTACGCTGTAAGAGAGCGGTTTTTCTCCGTAGACGTCCTTTCCTGCCTCAAAGGCCAGCATGGCTACCTGGGCATGCCAGTGATCGGGCGTGGCACAGGTGATAGCGTCAATATCCGGTCGTTCCAGGATACGACGGAAATCATCATACCCGCTGACTTTGACACCTGACTGGAGATCACGGGCTTTTTTCAGCGATTTACCGAGGTGCTTTTCATCCACATCACAGAGGGCGACCACATCTACCTCGGGCAACTCAGCAAACCAACGGAGATGCGCGTTACCCATGCCTCCCACGCCAATGTGTGCGATCCGCAATTTATCGCTGGGAGCTACTTTTTTAGGCAGGTATGGCAAGCAAGAAAGCCCCAAAGCCCCCATACTACTCTGATGAATAAAGGTTCTTCTGTTGATTAGATGTTGCATTATAATTAAAGTGGTTAGTAGTGTTCTGATGAATTAGAGATTGACCTGTAACAGATAGGCACTGATATCGGCTACTTCTTGCTCGCTCAGGGCAAAGTCTTTGAGAGCGGGCATAGGGCTAAAACTGAGGCGCTTTTTACGCTCTACAAAGTCCTGTTCCATCATATAGCGGCGCCCATACATGTCCATAATTGTTACCACCGGGCCATCGGAGAGCATCAGGCCGTAGACAATCCCTCCATCTTTGGTGCTGATGATCCAGGGCTCGTAGCCAAAAGCAACCGCTGCATCCGGATTAACCAGGGCTTCCAACATGCCTAACTGGTCATACTTACGGTGGATTGAAGTTAGTTCGGGGCCTACCTCCATACCAACCTTACCCATCTTATGACAGGTAATACAGTTTTGTTTAAAAAGTGTCTGACCATTATCGGCACTAGCCTGTAATGCCATTAGGCCCTCGGTATCATAAGCTATTTGTATTCCTCCACGACGAAAACGCCTGGCCGCCGCCTGAAGATAGGTATCTTCATGCTGCATGATGCGAGGTACTACCGTCAGCCGAAACGTATCTGCCAACTGATCAAAACTCTGAAGGAGGTGCCAACTGCCAGCCATATCTTCTGCTAGTTTATCCGCTATTTCAAGACGTTGTCTCAGGCTGAGCGTCGTATCCACAAGCTGCTGCTTTTGAGCCAAGAGATCAGGATGAGGCTCGGGTAGGTTGTCGGCAGGAGGCTGCCATTGTTTAAGGTATGCCTGCCAGTCGTTGGTTTTGCGAAACTGAAGCCACCACTGTACCTGCTGCTGGTCTGTCGCAGGCACCTCGTCTTGCAGTGCCAGCATGGCCTGAGCGGCTTCCTCAGTAGGGATAAAAGCCAGCGCAGTCATTGCCTGCTGCCGCTTTTCGGGGCTGAGTTGTTCCGATTTGACTCTACTGTACAAACTTTTCACCGCCTGCTGGGGGTGCATACGCCATACTAGCCCCTCCCAGACAGCACTCCACCGCTCAGGCGCAGCCGTTCCGTAAACCCGGGAAAGCTCAGGATAAAGCTGCTCCTCTTTTCCTTCCATGGCTATACCCAGTGCCTCCAGGTACCAGGGATCCTGACCATCGTAGCCTTCTACCAAGGCCATGATCAAACCTTTACTCTGAGAGAGGGGCAAATCCCGGAGTGAGAGAGCCACTTCTCTACGTACTGCCGGGTTGCTATCATAGACTAACTTTTCGGCATAGGATAGCCAGTTGTCCGAGCTTACCGATCTCAACGCACGAAAAGCAGCGGTCCGGAGTCGGGCGCTTTCAGCGGTAAGCAACTGCTCCACTTCAGCTACTCCTTCTTCACTCAACTGTACCATCAGCCATACTGCCCGGGCCCGGTGGTAAGGATTCTCTGCGTCAAGCAAAGCTTTTACCTCCTCCAGCACAGCCACTCCTTTCTCTTTCAGCAGTACGAAGCCCTGGTTACGTACGTTGATGGCCGGGCTGCACAGTGCCTGGAGTTGCCCTTCAGTAGTATTTAGATCAATCTCGGGAACTGTAAGTTGCTGATGCTTCGGTGTGATGCGATAAATCCTCCCGTAGCCTACCGTGTCGTACATCTGATGCCCACCCACAATGGGATCGTACCAGTCAGCTACGTAAAGCGCACCGTCAGGGCCGGCTGCCACATCGCTGGGGCGAAACCACTTACGCCTGTTTTCGTCTACCTCGTACCAGCGATAACCTGTGGTAGACTCATTGACCGAAGCAATCAAGTTACGGCGTTCCAGGGAAAAACCAGACCCTTCCCGCGGTGTGGTATAGCCAAAGATTACGTTACGACCCGCATCAGCACTTAAAAACATACCTCGATACGGTTTGCCTAATGCATCCCCTTCGTACACCATCACGCCTGTAGGTGAGCCTGCTCCATAGATGTCTCCGGCGGGTATTACACCCGGATCATGCTGATGCCAGTGGGCTTCTTGCAATGTCTGTCCCGGCCGCCGGTCGGCCTGCCAGGTACGGCTGCCATCAGCACTAAAGTAGCCTGCACTCGCCCTTCGCATAAGCCAGGTGCTGCGATTGGCATCTTTCTGATCGTCATTATCGTTTTGCCAAAGATCTCCGTAGGAGTCAACTGCCACTTCGTAAGAATTTCTAAAATTATGGGCGAGCACTGTCAGCCCGGTACCGTCGGGATTTATACGCAACGCCATACCCCCGGTGTAGATACGTCCGTCGTCGCTTCGTAAGGCGGGTTCGTTGGAATGATTATAGGGTGTACCGCCGTTATAAACACTGCCTGCGCGGAGTGTCCAGCCACTTTTATCGGTGACGATATGCGGTCCGGCATTCCCGGTATTGAAGTACCATTTTCCGTCTGGTCCGGCGATGACAGCATGCAGGCCATGGTCGTGATCCAGACCGCCGAAGCCAGTAAGGAGAATTTCTTTGTCATCCGGAATATCATCTCCATTATTATCGGTGTAGACGATGACATGCGGAGCACAGGATACAACGATCTTGCTACCCAGCACCGCAATCCCCAGTGGAGAACGCAGGTCGGTATCCTGTACAAAGACTTTGGAAGTATCGCTTACGCCATCACCGTCCTGATCTTCAAGAATCATGATACGATCCCCTTTTTCATGAGCTTTGTGACCGTCATTGTTATTAAAATCCCGGTAGTTGACTGCTTCAGCTACCCACACTCGTCCGTAAATGTCAACATCAATATTGGTAGGATTGAAAAACTGGGGAGATTCGGCCCATACAGTAGCCTGGAGATCTTCGGGCAGGTAAAGTTCCGGTTCCTCTTCCTCTTCAACCGACTGCTCTTGCTCTGACATACATGCTATGAGAAAAGGTAATATGATGATAAACAGTAATTGTTTCATACCTCATTGAATGTGTTCTGTATAAATGCCTGGTTGTGACGGTACGCTGGCAAGATATCCATGCCTCTGGGTGTGGCTCCCTCTATGATGATCCAGCCGGTATATCCCACATCTTGCAAAATATCTCTTACCCTGGCAAAGTCTACCCTGCCCTGGCCCAGCAGATACCCGTTTTCTTTGGCGTGGACTTCGCAGATGTACTCACTGCCCAGACGCTCCATCTCTTCGTAAATATCGTAACCCATCTTATGTGAATTGGCCACATCGTAGTATACACGTACATTGGGCGACCCTACTGCATGTATGATTTCCAGATGCTGGTCAGCACTTAGCCAAGATTCTATCCCCAGGATGACGCCTTTGCTTTCGGCTTGGGGAGCCACTTTTTTGAGACGGCGGATGACTTCACGGGTACCTGCTTTGTCGTCCTTAATATCTCCTTCGCCAAAAAATGCCAACAGTACTACCGGTACACTTAGGACCTGAGCAACGTCAATGCTGTCATTGACCCAGACTTCGGTTTCTGGAGCTGATTTATAGGGTACCTGGTTAAGCTCGCCGATGGCCAGGCTGGAGATTTGCACATCATGATGCTGAGCAGCTTCCTGATAGGTTCTTTGCACTTCAGCTCGCCGAAGATGCATCTGGTTTTCTACTTTGCCCAGGCTAACCTGTACGCCGTCCAGGCCGATGTTGTGGGCCAGAGCCATAGCCTCTACATTGCTATGCATACCCATAGACCAGTCGCAGGCGCCAACCTGATAGGTATGAGACGTGCTGGCAAAAATATCTACAAGAGGAAGACAAGAGGCGGCGCCTATCAGTGCTGTGCTTTGTTGCAGCATTCGGCGGCGGGAGATTTTGAGCATAAGTCTTCAGGTCGTTGTACTCGAAAATATAGAAAAATAGCCGCTAAGAATCTACTTACTAGCGGCATATTAGTGAACAAAGTGGCGCTGCTATACCTTAAGCTGCTGATTGTAGCGGCTGGTAAGTTCTGCTACTTCAATCAAAAGTCCAGGGTTTTCTTCAATGCCGTTGCCTATCACGATGGTGTCGGCTCCAGCTTCGTAGGCACGGGCTGCTTTGTGGGCATTGTTGATCCCTCCCCCAATAATTAGAGGTACATCCACTGCTTTCCGAACCATGTTGATCATCTTACTACCTACTGGCACCCCTGCGCCGCTACCCGCATCCATGTAAATGAGTTTGAGCCCTAACATCTCACCCGCAATGGCAGTACAAGCAGCCACTGAAGTTTTGTCGGGCGGGATGGGGGTAGTGTTACTCATGTAAGAAACCGTTGTCTGCTGCCCGGCGTTGATCAGCATGTAGCCAGTAGGAATGACTTCCAGATTACTGCGTTTGAGTACGGGAGCGGCCACTACATGCTGACCAATGAGTAGGTCAGGATTGCGACCCGAGATAAGAGAAAGGAAGAGAAAAGCATCAGCCGTTGATTCAATGTGCATGCTGCTCCCAGGAAAAATAATGACGGGAATATCCGTATGCTCCTTGATTAGCTGCACGATCCTTCCAAAGTTATTTCCAGTAATCAGGCTTCCCCCTACCAGGAAGTAGTCTACCTGGTTTTCAATGCTCATATTTACGATCCGCATGCAGGCTAACTCTCCCTCTATCTTATCGGGATCAATCAGTACAGCAAATTTTTTTTTTCCGGAGGCTCGGTTGTCAGCAAAGCTTCGGTATATATCAGTCTTCATCTACAAGGCTCTTGGCTTTTAAATATTGTTTGATCCACTTACGGACCATAGATAACAGAATAATTACAAATTGTTCCTTCACAAAACGGGAAATCACAGAATCATCTTTTACCTGGATATCTTTGATCACTGCCTTATCGTCCTCAAGCTCAACTTTTCTACCTCCTAACAGGGCATTCATTACTTTGTAGATTACGAAAGCGGCCACTCCTGCAATTAACAGTGAACGTCCCCATTCCTTAAGCGTATCTGTATCCAGGTTTTCCAGGTCAAGAGACTCTTTCATTTCATCAATCAAATCAAAAATAGCTTCCTTAGACTCTTCAATCTGGTCTTGGTTATCGCTTTTAAACATAGTAGTGTGTTGTGGTTAAAAAAAAAATAGGTAAATTTTACACGCAATAGATAGCAATTTAGAGATGTTAAGGCACTTAAGCAATTCTTAAGCTTCATCGCTCAGTTTGCTTATCGGGTTATATAAATGAGCAGAAAGGGGATCAGAAAGAACATCAGTACGATATACAGAAAGCCAATCATCCGGTTGCGCTGCGTCAGCTTGCCAAACTTACTAGCCAGCAACCCGGGCAGGCGCCGCAATGGACGGTAGGGTAAAAAGATGAGTAGGCCGACTGAGTTGAATAGAAAGTGTACCAGCGCAATACTGATGGCCGCCTCTGACTTAAACAGTGCTGCAATTAAAGCTGTGACAGTGGTACCCATGTTAGCCCC
>CAZZGE010000134.1:0-12473 GCA_964653665.1 uncultured Porifericola sp.
TCTAAGGATGTTGGTATTAAGTAGTTATGAAAAGTGTTACTTCTCGGTACTCAAGTAAGCTACTGATGAAAATAGCCAACCCACAAGATCATTTACTCTATGTTCTCATATTCATTCAGGATTCCACCAGTCAGCCGGAGTAGTTCGGTTTCGGAGTCCAGCAGGTCAAAGCGGGCCTGCAGATTACTGAGTGCTGTGTTCAGGTAGTTGACCTGTATCTGCCGAAAGTCAAAGGAGTTGATGGTACCAGTCCGGAAACGCTCATCGGCCAGTTCTAGGTTAAGGGCTGCACTTCGTACGTTTTCTTCAGAGATGGATAACAATCGCTTGCGAGCGTTATAAAGATCATACGTAGCCACCAGGTCATTGCGCAGGCTGAGCTTAAGCTGGTTAATCTGTAATTGCCGGATACGCTCAGTGGTGTAGGCATTCTCAATGGATCGCTTAACCCGGCCTCCGTCAAAGAGCAGATAGCTTAGGGTAAAACCTGCCGCATAGTTGGCTACTTTGGGCCGGGTAATAGGATTGTCTATCGGGCGCAATAGTTCGGCATTACTGAGATCCTGTCGACTCAGGGTATAAGCTCCACTGGCACTGAAAGAAAGGCGGGGATATAACTCAGTTTTAGCAAGTCTTGTATCGGCCCGGGCGAGTTCTAGGTTGAGATACTGGTTTTGCAGATTGGCATTGCTGCTTACCATCTTGTCGTATAAATCTTCCAAAACGTAATTATTTTGGTCAATCTTCAGGCTGTCGGCCAGTGCGTATTCAACATTCACCTCTTGTCCCATCAGCAGGTTTAGCGTTCTTCGGGCGTTCAGGTAGTTGACCTCTTGGGTCACATAATTGGAAGAATCTGTCAGAAAAGCATTCTGTTCCTGCAGTATGTCAAAAGTAACGGCACTGCCCAGATCGCCCTTCAGCTTAATATACTCATAGCGATCTTTGGACAGCAGAAATACATCGCTTAAAACATCTAGCCGCTCCTTTTCCAGTCGTGCCAGGTAATATTGATTAATAATCGCCTGAACAGCATTCTCTATTACTACCTGGGCATTACCCATGCTTAGTTCCTGCAGTTTTTGCAGGCGTTCCCGGCTGATTTGCACTCTAAAACCATCAAAGAGGACCCAGTTCATAGTGATGCCCGGGCCCAGATCATTAGAGATGGTCAGCCCCTGCAGGAAGCTGGCCGGGTTTTCTACATCGCGAAAATTGTTGTTTTGACCAACGCTCAAACTAATGGTGGGCCAACGGCCGGCCTCTCCCCAGTTATTATTATTCTGCGCAACTTCAGCGTTCAGCTTTTCTATCTGGATGTCAAAATTATTAACAAGCCCGAGTTGTATGGCGTCAGAGAGTGTAAGTTTTTCCTGCGCATAAGTAGTACGGCCCACCAGCAGTACAGAGAAAATGAATAAGATACTGTACTTGATATTCACTTTTATGAGTGTATAAATTTGAAAAAAAATGGAGGGCTCTAGCGCTCCTCCATTGTATTGATTACAGACTTTGCAGTCGTTTTTTCTCCCTAATGGCAGGCTCCACATTCTCAGGAGTAGGCACAAAGAGTGGTTCCTCAGGGTTCAACCAGTTAGAGAAGCGAGCAATAGCCTTATTGACCGCCAGCTTAATGTCATTAAAAACCAGCATAAATACCGGGAAGAACAGCAAGATCAGCAGAGTACCAAACATGACACCATAAGCTACCGAGATCGCCATAGGGATCAGAAACTGCGCCTGAAAACTCTTCTCCAGAATCAGCGGAAAAAGGCCAGCCACCGTCGTGATGGAAGTCAGCAGAATAGCCCGAAAACGGGAGATGCCTGCATCGTAGGCCGCTTGCTCTACACCCATGCCGTCGGTGAGGTTACGGTTATAGCGGTCTAACATGACGACAGCATCATTGATGATCACGCCCGAAAGCGCTATCATGCCGTAGACACTGAGAATGGAGACGGGCTGGGCATGCACCAGGTGACCCAATGCCGCACATACAAGCCCTAACGGAATGAGCAGCAGGATCAGTATTGCCTGGTACAGAGAGCGGAACGATAGGGTGATAGTCAGGATCATCATGATAAAGGCCACCGGGAAGATCTTCATAAATGAATCTGCCGTACGAGCCGATCTACGTTGCTGCCCTTCAAAAGAATACGTTACATCTGGGTACTTGGCCAGGATTGAAGGCATGATTTCGGTCTCCACTTTCTCTATGATGGGGGGCACCGGTTCATAGGGATCAACCAGGTCAGCTTGTATGCGGACTTCACGCTTACCATTAAAGTGGTTGATATTGATCACCCCGCGCTCTATGGTGTAGTCGGCCAGCTCACGTAGCGGGTATTCATTACCAGTTGCATCCTTGATTTTCATGGATTCCATTTGCGATATGGTAAGGCGATCCTCTTCTGGATAGCGAACCCATACGCGTACTTCATCGGTACCGATGATCAGCCGCTGCGCCTCTTCGCCGAAGAAAGCCTGCCGTATCTGATTGGTTATATCCTGCTGGGCAAACCCCAGGAAGTAGGCCTTTGGCTTGAGTTCCAATTGTAGCTCTCGCTGACCAGAGGCTGTATTATCCTGAATATCTTTAAGTGAAGAAATATTGGCAATTTCGGCTTTTACTTCCTCTTTGGCAGCCATCAGGTTATCCAGGTTACTGCCTAACAAAGCCAGGTCAAATGGATTACCAAAACGATTCTGTCCTCCTACCGAAAATTTCTGGGCTTCCGGCACCAAACCAATCCGCTTTCGGATGCGGCCGGCAATCTCAAAACTAGAGATATCCTCTATCTCTTCCATGTCTACCAGGTTGACCTGCAGGTGACCGGTATGCCCACCTCGCTCAGCATTTCCCCGGCCGCCGTCGCTACCTACGTTACGGTCTACGGTCTTGATTAGCGCCTGATCATCTCCCCGTTCTTCAGCAATTTCCTGGTTGACCTCCCATACTATTTTCTCAAATCGCTTCAGGTAATCTTCAGTAATATCTTCACGGGTTCCTGGCGTGAGCACTAAGGATACGTTGAAATTGTCAAAAGGAATGGAAGGGAAAAATGTAGTTTTGATTAACCCACCCTGGATAAGACCAAATACTATCATAAATATGGCGATGGGAACGGTAAACGAAACCCACTTATATCGTATCAGATAGTGTAGCACTTTTCCGTATACCTCGTCACGCACATACTTGATGCCCTTATCCAGTACACCTCTGATTTTATCTTTTTTGAGCTTGCCTTCCTTTTTCTGTAGTGCTTTACCAGTAGCCAGGTGAGAAGGCAGTACGAAAAATGCTTCCACCAGGGAAAAGGCCAGACAGCCAATCACCACAATCGCCATTTCAGTGGTAAAACCGTTGTTATCCAACAGCATGAGTGGGATGAATGCGATGATAGTCGTAGTTACCGAGGTAAACACAGAAGGTAGCATCTCTACCGTTCCGTCCACAGCAGCACGAACCGGACTTTTGCCTCTCTCGGAGTGGGTATAGATATTTTCAGCAATCACAATACCATCATCCACCAGTATACCAACCACCAGAATCATCCCAAAAAGAGAAAGCATGTTGATCGTAATACCAACCAAATTGCCAATGATAAACATACCCAGGAAGGAAATCGGGATACCAACGGCTACCCAAAAGGACAGGCGTAGGCTCAGAAAAAGTCCTAAACCTACCAAAACTAACAGTAGACCGATACCACCATTACTCAGCAGTAAGCCAACCCGCTGCTGAAGTAGATCATTGAAGTTAAAGCTGGCAAATAGTTCGTAGTTGTCATTCTTAGCATTAAATTCCTCTATGTACTCATCAACAAAGTTTGATATCTCCTGCAGATCTTCCTCCGGTAGTTTTTCTACGTTGATAGAGACTGCCCGCTGGTTGTTAGAAAAGGAACGGTTAGGCGTATCAGCAAACTTGAGCTCTATGTTAGCGATATCTCTGAGCAGGAGGTTACTTCCGTCAGGATTAGCTCTCAGAATAATTCTGCCGATCTCCTCAGGAGCATTTTCTTTAGAATTGGCCCTGATGCGTATTTCCTCTTCCAGGGTTTTGATAGAACCTCCGGAGATATCACGGTTGTTAAAACGAATGGCATTGGCTACCTGACTAAAAGTGAGCCCGTAGCGAGAAAGCGTTTCTTCCTTTACCTCTACGGAGATTTCTAAGTCGGGGTAGCCAAAAAGTGAAATCTGAGAGATCACCCCGGAATTAAGGAAGTCGTCTTCAATCAGCTCAGCCCGTTCTTTCAGCGACTTGAGGTTCTCATTACCTCTCAGGGTTAAGAAAGCCACCCGCGTACTTCCAAAAGAACGGTCTTTGAACACGGTGGGCGGCTCAGCCCCTACCGGGTAAGAATTGATACCATCTACTGCATTTTTTACCTCCGCCAGCACCACATCAATGTCATAGGCATCCATGGTTCGCACCCGGATGGAGGCCGTATTTTCAGAAGAGGTAGAAGTTACTTCTTCAACACCGTTGACACCCTTCAGAGCTTCTTCAATTTTAATAGTTATACCCTCTTCCATTTCTTCGGGAGAGGCTCCCGGGTAGGCAACCCGTACGGTGATGTCACGCTCGGGTGTTTCGGGGAAGAAGGACATATTGATACCCAAAAGACCGAGGGTGCCGAAAATGATGATGACCGCCAAGATGGCATTGGCCCAAATCGGATATTTTACGAAGAATTCTATTACTTTTTTCATAAAGCCGGATTTTTGGATGTAGAATTCAACTGTGAAGTACGGTCAGCATTTGGGTCTGCCTGGGAGGAAGCGTTGAAGGTGGTCACTTTCATGTCTTCAATTGCATTGGCTGGAGCTTCAATGACCAGGCTGTCTCCTTCGTTGAGACCGTTGATGTCCAGTGGGCTAATGAGCACCTGGTCGCGCGTGATTTTTTCTATTTTTACCCGACGGGTTTTGAGCACCCCTCCATCCACTACAAAGACTTCGTCATCATTTTGCAGCACACGGCGGGGAATCTCCATCGCGCTTACCAGGCGACTACCGGGGATCACAGTTTTCAGATACATCCCGTCGTAAAGGCCACTATCCGGGCCAGCGTTTACTTCTACATAAACATTGATGGATTGCGTATTGGGGTCTACATAATCAGCGACGCGGGCCACTCTGCCCAACCAGGCCTGGCTGCCATCTTCAGACATCACTTCAACTGCTGCATTTTCTTCAATCCACTTCACGTCTTCTATCTCCACCGGTATCTCCAGCTCGAGTTTGTCCGTACGAATAATGCTGGCAATGTTGGTACCCGGACTGACAATTGTACCTACTTCAAAAGCGACTGAGGCAATACTTCCGTCGTAAGGGGCATAAATGGTGTACTTCCTCAGGTTTTCTTCCAGGCTTTTAATGTTGTAATAATCTCTGAGAATGTTCTTAGTAGCCAGAAATGTTTTCAGCTTGTTGCTATTTATTTCAGGTAGAGGCTTTAGCGGCTGATCCATTTCTATGCTTTCAAAGTATGCCTGCCAGGCAGGGAAATCATCGGCGAAGTCTATTTTCAGATCAGGAAGGCTGGAAGCGATCAGGTTAAGGAATTCGCTCTTGCGTGACTGTAATGTTAACCGAGCTTCTTCTCCGTGAATACGACATAACACCTGGCCACGACGAAAATTGATACCCGGTTTAAGGGGATTAGAGCCAGGTAATAACCTGCCGCCTACTTCAGCAATGATGTTTAACGTTTGAGAAGAAGTAATACGACCGTACGCCACCACTTCAGTGTCTACTTCTTGGTAAGATACGGGGTCTACTTTTACAAAATTGCTAGAAACTGCTTTGGGGCGTTCCGGCGGTAGTTCTTTCATACCCGCAAACTGTTGCATGGCGATAAATCCACCGCCTAAAATAAATACGGCCACGCCGAATACTGCGACCTTTCTGATGTTCATCTTGATGGTAAGTCAGGTTTAATTAATACTACAACGAATACAATAACGTAGACAATCGTTGCGTGTTGGTAATTTCTATCAAAGGGAGGTTTTAATAGACAAACTTGCAAAAAAGGGGTAGCATGACTCTGAACACGGTAGTAGTAGAGTGACACAGGAACGCTATTTTCTCCCTATTAAGACGATGGATACTCCCCATTTAAAGGGACTTTCTGAGGCTTAATAAATTTCTCTAGGCTGAGAGTATTTGTTTTAAAACAATCCAAGCTATGCAATTACTCAAGAAATTCCCGCTCGGACTAGGCTTCTCCATCGGCTCATTCCTGCTTATCGCGCTCTTGCTCCCCGTTACTCACCATGTAGAACGACCAGTCGTTATCAACAAGCCTGTCAGCGAAGTGTATCCACACGTAGCTAATCTGCACAATTGGGCTGCCTGGAATCTCTGGACAGCATCCTGGGCCCTAATTTTGCGAAAGCCTTTCCAACTTGAAAGAGGTCGTATAGAAATCCTGAAAAACATCTAACCTGGATTACTAAGCAGTACGCTGCGGTCGCTGGGTGCTGCCAACCCCTTCTTTTTGCCCGATCGTTGCTTTCCCACAACGGATTCCCATCCTTATGCTTGAAAATCCGGCATTAGCGAAAACCATTTGACTTCGCTTTAATTATTATCTTGCAGCTTCTCTATTTCCATTTTACAATCAATCCTACCCTATACCATGAACTACAAGATTTCAGTAATACTGCTGCTTACAATGCTTTTTGGAACAAACCTGGAGGCACAGGATAGCGATACCTGGCTTCGCTTCCCGGCTATCAGTCCCGATGGTAGCATCGTAGCTTTTTCCTATCAGGGCGATATATGGACAGTACCTACCGAAGGAGGCCGTGCCTATCGCCTTACTATTCACGAAGCTTACGAAGCGCATCCCCATTGGAGTCCTGACGGACAGCATATTGCTTTTTCTGGTAACCGCTACGGCAGCGATGATGTGTACGTGATTGGCGCAGAAGGAGGTACGCCACAACGCCTGACCTACCATTCTACCAATGACAACGTCAGTGGCTGGACAGCCGATGGTGATGTGCTTTTTGGCACCGGACGTACTTTTGTCCACGTAGAGCGTGAGGAAGAAATTCATAAGATCGCAGCCGAAGGCGGCACCTCTGTACGCCTGCTGGATGCCCTGGGCTTCTCAGCGGTGGCCTCCCCCGATGGACGCTTCATCGCCTTCAATCGCGGTTCCTGCCGGATCACGCGCGAAGCTTACCGTGGCCCTGCCAATCGGGACGTGTGGCTTTACGACACCCAAGAGCAGGAGTATATCCAACTCACTGACTTTAATGGTAACGACATTTTTCCGCGCTGGGCAGGAGACCGTACCCTTTATTTCATCAGCCCGCGCAGCGGTAAATACAATATCTACCGCATGGAACTGGCAGAAGACGGAAAAGCACAGGGCGAAGTTGAGCCAGTTACTAACTACGAAGATGACGGTGTCCGCTACTTTGACATCAGTGCTGATGGCAATACGCTGGTCATGGAGCAGGGTGCCACCTTATATGTAATGCCCCAGGGAGGTAAGGCCCGTTCCCTGCGAGCACAGGTCACCACCGACTACCGCTTTGACCCGCAGGAGTACAAAAACTTCAGCAGCGATGCTTCAGACTACGCTGTTTCTCCTAACGGCGATTACACTGCTATGGTGATCCGAGGTGAGATCTTTATCAAGGATAATGACAAAGAGAAGAAAAGAGCGGTCAATGCTTCTCAGCATCCTTTTCGCGACCAGGATGTCACCTGGTTGGATGACTCTACCCTCATCTTCTCCTCCGACCGCATTGGCAATCAGTATGATCTCTTCCTGCTCCGTTCAGCCGACGCTACACGCCCTGATCTATACAAGACGCTCAAATATGATATTGTACGCCTTACCGACACTGAAGAGGACGAAACCAGCCCCAGCGTTTCTCCCGACGGTCAAAAAGTAGCTTACCAGCGAGGCAGAGGCGAACTACTGGTAGCCGAAATCAGTGGCAGCAGTCTGCAAAATAACCTTACCTTACTGGATGGCTGGGATTCTCCCGGTGGCGTAAGCTGGAGCCCCGATAGCCAGTGGCTGGCTTATTCCCTGGCTGGACTGGACTTTAACAGCGAAATCTACATCCATCCTGCCGACAACAGCCGCGAGCCGGTCAATGTGAGTATGCATCCCCGCTCCGATGAAGATCCGGTATGGAGCCCCGATGGCAGCAAGCTGGGCTTTGTCTCCATGCGTAACAATGGAGACGATGACGTGTGGTTTGCCTGGCTCAAGGAAGAAGACTGGGAAAAAACCCAGCGCGACTGGGAAGAAAATAGCGATGAAGAAGACACTACTTCCAGCGATGAGGTGAAAGTAGAGATTGACCTGGAAAATATTTATGAGCGTCTTACTCAGGTCACGTCATTGCCCGGTAATGAATCAGATGTGGCAATCTCTGAAGATGGAGAAACATTTTATTTTGTAACCAACCGTGAGGGACGCCAAAGCTACGATGCCGACCAGGACCTGTACAGCATTAAGTGGGATGGGAGCGACAAAAAGGCCCTGACTACCGGCGGACAGCGTCCTTACGGCGTCAGTCTCAGTCCCAAAGGCGATTACCTCTACCTCATCAAATCAGGGGGTAACCTGGCCCGGGTAGATGTGAAAAAGAGCAGCCTGGAAAACCTGCCTTTCTCCGCCCAGATGCAGATTGACCACCAGGCGGAGCAGGCACAAATCTTCGAAGAAGCCTGGCGTACGCTCAACTATGGCTTTTACGACCCCAATTTCCATGGGCAGGACTGGACCGCCCTGAAAAATAAGTATCGGAAATGGGCCGTACAGGCTTCTACCAAGACTGATTTCCGTGATATGTTTAATATCATGCTGGGGCAGATCAACGCCAGCCACATGGGCCTCTACAATTCTGACCGGGCCAAAACCCAACGAGAGAGAACCGGCCTACTGGGTGTGGAGATCAATCCGCTGGATGAGGGCGTACAGGTAACCCGTGTCATTCCACAAAGTCCTGCTGACCGGAATGACAGTAGGCTGAATGAAAACGATGTGATCCTGGCAGTAAACGGACAACCAGTTAGCAGCACCCAAAACTTCTACCAGCCGCTGGCCAACAAGGCCAATGAAGAAGTTTACCTGACGGTCAGAGGCGACAACAAGCAGGAGCGGGAGGTGATCATCCGTCCGGCCAGCAGCCTGGGCGATGAACTTTACGATGAGTGGGTGAAAGATCGGCAACGCCTGACCGAGCAGTACTCCGGCGGCCGCCTGGGTTACCTGCACATCAAAGGCATGAACTGGGCGAGCTTTGAGCGTTTTGAGCGCGAACTGACCGCCAGCGGCCTGGGCAAAGAGGGTATTGTGATAGACGTGCGCTTCAACGGCGGCGGCTGGACCACCGACTACCTGATGGCGGTGCTCAACGTAGATCAGCATGCGTATACGGTGCCCCGTGGGGCGGCGGAGAACCTGGACAAGGAGCATAAGCAGTTCAAGGAATATTATCCTTTTGGCGAACGACTGCCCCTGGCTTCCTGGACACGTCCCTCCATCGCGCTCTGTAATCAGAACAGTTACTCCAATGCTGAGATTTTCTCCCATGCCTACAAGACGCTGAATCTGGGTACGCTGGTAGGCACGCCTACTTTTGGCGCAGTGATCTCTACTGGGGGCCGGAGGCTGATTGACGGTTCCCTGGTACGCCTGCCTTTCCGCGCCTGGTACGTCAAGGCGACTGAGCAGAATATGGAGAACGGCCCGGCTGTACCGGATATTATTGTAGAAAACGCACCCGACAGCAAGGCGAAGGATGAAGACCCCCAGCTTAAAAGAGCGGTAGAAGAACTACTGCAACAGATCAACCAGCAGCAGGGCGAGGCTTCTACTATGGAGGAGTGATGCCCGAAAGTAATGAGGCCAGCTATAGTTTAAGACTTTGGCAGGACCCTTCTTCTGTAGTTTGATGCTGAGCTAGTCACTAAGGGGAGTTTGAATCTTCTTTGGCAGAAGGACAAATGAAAGGAAAAGTGATTGGCGTGCAATTATCTACGCCGACGGTGTATGACATAGCCATCACTTCCCATAAAACAACAGCAGCGACTCAATTCAATCGGGTCGCTGCTGTATATTAATGATAGTCGCAAACTCAACGGGCAACAACTACCTGATTTTTAGAAATCACCCGGGCCTCCACCGAATGAGGCTGTAATGGTGAATTCTCCAATCACATCCATGTTTCCATCTTTAAAAGTAACAACTGCACTTCCTAACATTCCTCCAGTTTATGGTAATATCTAGTTGCAATGACTCTCCTGCAATACCTGAATTAGAGGAAATTGTCACATTACCATCGTCGCTCACTACAGAAGCTGTCCAGGCTACTTTTGATTTAAATGTAAGGTTAATGGTTTCATCACCACCTGACTCAGTAGATCCATCTACAAAATCTCCGGTAAATCCCAGAGCCGAGGTGTTGAATTCGGTGACCGTGCCATAGGATGTACCCACGCTGTTTGTCGCATAAGCTGCAGCATAGTAAGTTAGTGCTGTTAAACTACCAATCCCCATTTCGTAACTAGCATGACTTGAGGTCAGGTTTTCCTGCTTGGTCACACTAGATATATCAAACCCCGGGGATGTTGGGTCAAATGAGCTGGTAGAATATACCATTCCACTTTCAGTAATGCCTTCACCGCTTACGGTATTAGATTGTACTGAGATAGAAGAATAGGTGGAAGTAAGCAATGTACCCGTAGTCACAGTTGGCGCTACCTGAGCTTCAGTAATAACCTGCTTGGAGGATGAACTATAAATAGTATTACCATCTTGTACCGCGTAAGCCCATACGTAGTAGGTGGTTTCGGGATCAAGGCCTGTCACACTCACTTCATAGCCTGAAGCACTGCCGCTAGAAGATTTTTTCTGGCTGTTGGCCGAATCATCAGTAGTAGCATAGGCAATACCAAATTCAGTAGGCGCAGGACTTCCGCCACTCACTATATTTCCGGCAATCGTAAATGAGCCAGTTGTAATACCGCTCACCATTGTTCCTACAGTGACAGTAGGTGCTTCAACAGACGTAGTCACGCTGGTAGATGAAGCACTGTAAATAGTATTACCATCTTGTACCGCGTAAGCCCATACGTAGTAGGTGGTTTCGGGATCAAGGCCTGTCACACTCACTTCATAGCCTGAAGCACTGCCGCTAGAAGATTTTTTCTGGCTGTTGGCCGAATCATCAGTAGTAGCATAGGCAATACCAAATTCAGTAGGCGCAGGACTTCCGCCACTCACTATATTTCCGGCAATCGTAAATGAGCCAGTTGTAATACCGCTCACCGTTGTTCCTACAGTGACAGTAGGTGCTTCAACAGACGTAGTCACGCTGGTAGAAGAAGCACTGTAAATAGTATTACCATCTTGCACCGCATAGGCCCAGACAAAGTATTCTGTATTGGCATCCAGACTAGAAATTGATACTTCATAGCCGGTAGCACTGCCATCAGAAGCTATTTTTTGAACAACCTGCGTAGAGTCATTTGATAGCGCATAGGCAACACCAAATCCAGTAGGCGCAGGGGTTCCTCCATCTACTATATTTCCGGCAATGGTAAACGAACTGGAGGTTTTTGCTTTGATTTCAGAGCCTACAGTTACGTTGGGTCTTACTATCTCCTTGGCATCCGTTTCCACGATCAAATAATTATCGCTGTAAAAGGTTGAGTCATCCATTACAGCATATGCTCGTACCAAGTATTGAGTTTCTTCCTTGAGATCGGATACTTCAAGTTCAAATTTTTCTACATTAGCTGTTGAGGATACTTTTACTACGGACTTCCCATCCGAGCAGTACAAACCAAATGATGATACTGTTTTGCTTTCTGGCACTATTATTCCGTTTTCCGTCATAGTAAATGAACTGGGAGTTTTACTTTTTAGCGTACCTAACACCGGTAGCGGATAATGCTCATCAGAGGTTTTTGCCTCCTCTATTTCATCTTCATCTATACTTTCCCCATTCGCTAATTCAGGACATTTACTTTGATAATCTAGTTTAATGTTAGCAATCTTATGATTATAATCTCTAATGTTTATTCCTTCCTCAGTATCGGAATAGGTAAAAAATGGAATAACGACCTCAGAATGATCTTCCTTATTTACTCTGAACGTAACCTCACCGCTTTCAACGGTATCTTTGTCGTTATTCACTTCAACAATATAGTAGTCAAATGTGACAATCATATCATGCCGAAAAATTGAGTCTATACTTTCATAATTATACGTCACTGGCTCTCCAAACAAATAATTTTGGACAGACTTATTATAACCTCCTGAAAATAATTTCAGGACTCCCCTAGTTGCTTCATCTACCCGCTCAACAGTAGATATAGCTTGTATGGTCACCGAACCACAACTTGTGTCCAGATTTTCCTCCGTTAGGTCATCTTCCTCACAGGAAATCATGCCTACCACTAAAAAAAGCAGACTGAGTAAATAG
>CAZZGE010000135.1:0-12311 GCA_964653665.1 uncultured Porifericola sp.
GATAGCTGCAACGCTCTTTGTGCTTAACTTGTCAAAATTTGCTCAGAGCTTCAGCCTGACTTTTTGAGGATGCCCTACATATACTAGGAGAAAGGTGGCTGGTAATAAGCAACAACCTACAGCCGAAAATTTCGTCTGTTGCATCCAAAGGACTGGGGCAAAAGAACATACAAAAGCGTTACGAACTGGTGAGCGATGAAGCACCCGAATTCTGGATGGAAGCCAAACACTACACTGTAATTTTACTGCTGATAACAGAATAGCTGATGAAGATATTGATTGTAAAAGACGAAAGTTTTGCTGCCGACCGGCTGGAAGAATTGCTGCAACAACTTGAGCCCGGCTACCGGGTGGTGGGCCGTTCTACTTCAGTAAAAGAGTCTATAGCCTGGCTGTCATCACACCAGGCTGATCTGATCTTTCTGGACATCCAGCTATCTGACAGATTGAGCTTTAACATTTTTGAGCGGTTGCCGATCAGTACACCTGTTATCTTCACTACTGCTTACGATGAATATGCTCTCAGAGCGTTTGAATTCAACAGTGTAGCCTATCTGCTGAAGCCCATCCGGGCGGATCGTCTGCGGGAAAGCTTAGAGAAATACAAAACTATGAAGTCGGCTTTCCACCTGGATGTGGAGCAGTTACTGGCTACTTTTCAGGGTAAAAACCCCGAGTATAAAAAACGCTTTCTAATCCGGATACGGGAAAAACTAAAAAAGGTAGAAACCGGCGACAAAGCCTATTGCTTCGCTCCGGACAAAAGCGTGTTCGTCAGAACTTTTGACAAAAAATTACTCATGGATCAGTCGCTGGACGTACTGCAAGAAGAACTGGGCCCTGGGTGTTTTTCCGTATCAACCGACGTTACCTTGTGAATATGGAAGCCATAGAAAACATGACTGCCTGGTCAAGGAGTCGGATCAAACTGGAACTCAAACCTACCCCTGACGATCCCATGGAAACCATCGTCAGTATCAGCCGCAGTTACGACTTCAAAGAATGGATAGGGGCGTTAGACAACTAATTTAATTTGTAGCAATGATTTGCTACGGAGAGACAGAGCCTTCTGGTAAGCATAAAAAAGAAGAAACCAACCGAGCTTATCAGTTGGTTTCTTTTTTTAATAAAATATCCTGATAGTTTAGACTTCCACGGGCACTTCCACCATTGTATCATCCCACATCATCATCATCGCCGTGCCGGTTTCACTAAACTTGATGGTGAAGGGCTCATACGTCTCGCTACTCTTTTGTACCGGTACTTCAATGCGCGCAACGTCATTGCTCTCATCGTATTCGTAGGCACCCCACAAACCCAGTTCATTGTTAAGTATGATTGTCCAGCTATTTTTGTTAGGAATAGCAAACATGGAGTAAGTACCTGCATTAACTTTTTCACCTCCAAGTTCTACGTCTTGTGTTAGTGTAATCTCAGTAGCTTCGTTGGCGCCCAGTCGCCAAACCTGACCGTAAGGAATCTGGTCACCCAGCATTTTCCGGTTGCGGAGGTGCGGCTGGCAGTACGTTACCTTTATGTAGGCATCGTCCTTTTTCATTTTAGCAACCGCCATCGGACTGGGGCGAGGCTCCATAGCTTTTTGAGCTATGAGGTTGTCGCTGGTCAGCAACACTACAATCATAGCAAAGACGGATAGTAAGATACTGTTTCTCATTTTCAAGGTCATTTAGTTGAACATACTTTTCATCAAATGTAAACAAAATACACCATTGAAAAACGATAGCCGCGGACAAAGGTTGATTTATTTGTTTTGTCCATCAGATAATATTTACCTCCGGTGCTATCTCAATACCAAATGTGTTCCACACAGACTTCTTGATTTGCATGGCAAGTTCGTATACAGCGGCGCCCTTCACCCCTCCGTAATTTACCAGTACCAGCGCCTGTTTGCTATGCACTCCGGTCTGACCCACCCGCTTACCTTTCCAGCCACATTTTTCTATGAGCCAACCGGCGGGTACTTTTACGGTATCTTCGGTCACCGGATAGCCCGGAACATTCTCATATGTGTGCTGCAGGGCTTCGTATTGTTTTCTATTCACTACCGGATTTTTGAAGAAGCTACCGGCGTTACCAATTTCCCGGGGATCGGGTAACTTACTCTGCCTAATCTGGATGACCGCATCGCTTACTTCTTGTATGGGCGGGCGGGGTTGGTACTCTTCAGCAGATCTTATTTGCTGTAGTGCATCTTCAATAGTACCGTAAGAAGTATTAATTTGCGGTTGCTTACTAAGCCGGAAGGTAACGGCAGTGATTACATATTTTCCTTTCAAATCACGTTTGAAGATACTGTCGCGGTAACCAAAACGACAAGCCTGGTTAGAAAAAGTTCTAAGTGCACCGGTCTCCAGGTCCACTGCTACCAAGCTCTCAAAAACATCTTTGATTTCTACGCCGTACGCCCCGATATTCTGCATGGGCGCAGCGCCTACTGTACCAGGAATAAGTGAGAGGTTTTCAACGCCCCCGTATCCGTGCGATATACAGTAAAGGACAAAGGCGTGCCAGTTCTCTCCAGCACCCGACCTGAGCCACATGTACTCTTCATTTTCTTCTACAGCTTCTATACCCTGAATATCCATTTTGATAATCAGTCCATCAAAGTCACTTGTCAGCAGAATATTGCTACCTCCGCCCAGGATCATAACCTCCTGATTACGGTAAATCTCCTGATGGATGAGCGTCTGTAATTCTTCTGCACGGGTGATACTCACAAAATACCTGGTATGGGCAGATATGCCGAAGGTGTTGTATGGTTGAAGCGAAACGTTTTCCTGTATGGTCATGGTGGAGAGACTTTCTCTTTATTGCAATTCTAAGAAAATCGTAACAAGTTTAGCTTTTAAAAAAGATGTATAATAGGCAACGTAAGTTAGCCGAATGATTTTGCCACAGCATGCAGGAATTTGAGGAATACCTAAAAAGCAAAAAAATTGATACGGCCGCTTTCAAGGAGCAAGCGCCGGAGATGTGGCAAGAATGGCTACACCTGTTTCAGGAAGTGCATCCCAACAGCTTTACGCAGCAAAAACTGTTTTTGATCAACCCTGTCCGGAGAAAGTACCCGCTGAAAGGAGAACCTGCATCTGAGAAGCCCAACCCGGCGAAAGTGAAAGCCAAACCAAAGTTCAAAATTACGCCCCGACCAAAGAAGTAGAAAGGTATTAATCCTGGGTAGTGACACTCTGGTCGGCTGATTGCTTAGGCCTAGCCTTCTCTTTTTCTTTCTTCTCTACAAACGCCTTTTTCTCTGCCTTGGCCTGGTCCAGCACAAATTCTTCGTCTCCACTCTCTTCGTAGAGGTAATCATTAATTTTTTTACGCAGCTCTTTGGCAGACAGGTTATGGTAAATTTCCCCATTTCTCACAGCTGACATTTGCCCGGTTTCTTCTGATACAACCACTACCAGCGTATCTGTGATCTCCGTCATCCCGATGGCCGCCCGGTGGCGAAGGCCAAACTCGGCTGCCAGGTTATCCCGTTCAGTGACTGGCAGGATGCAGCGCGCCGCTTTGATACGATTTTCGTAGACGATCACTGCACCATCGTGCAGTGGACTATACTTATTAAATATAGCCAGTAGCAGGCGCTTGGAAACGATAGCATCTATTTCGTCGCCGGATTCGGCATAAAACTTCAGGGGGGAATTTTTGGAAAACACAATTAGGGCACCAGTATTAGAACCACTCAGGCTTTTTGAGGCATCAATGATGGGTGTGACATTGATTTTACTGTCTTCATCTTCATTTTTCCAGAAGGCTTTGAAAAAGTTATCCCGGTTGAAGGCTGTGGTTTTTCCCACCAGCAGCAAAAACTTGCGAATTTCCGGCTGGAAGAGAATTAGTACAGCTACCACACCAACGCTCATAAACTGCCCCAGAATGGCACTCAGGAGTTCCATCTCGGCTGCTTTGACTACCAGAAAAATGAGATACAAGGTGAGAAAACCGAAGAAAATGCTGAGAGCCACGCTTCCTTTCATCAACTTATACACCTGATAAAGCAGTACACTTACCAGTAGAATATCAATGATATCTACCCAGCTAATTTCAAGGAACCCTATGGAAAAAAGATAATTCAATTATACGTATATTTTATGATTTTAATGGTTTGTACTGCTTCCTTCACGTCGTGAACTCTCAGGATGGAGGCCCCATTAAGTATGGCCAGTGTATTTAGTACTGTAGTACCATTAAGCGCCTCATCCGGCGTTATTTCCAATCGCTTGTAAATCATTGATTTACGGGAAAGTCCTACTAATATAGGCACCTCCAACATTTCAAAAACTTTGAGCTTGCTCAACAGCTCATAGTTCTGGTTAATATTTTTAGCAAAGCCAAAGCCCGGATCTATAATGATATCAGCTACTCCTTTCTCTCTTAGCTGAGTGATTTTTGACTGAAAATAATCAATCATTTCACCACAAAGGTTATCGTACTGACACTGCTCTTTCATATTTTGCGGTGTTCCCCGCATGTGCATGAGTACGTAAGGCACCTTGAGGGAGGCTACTGTATCAAACATCTGTGTATCCAGATTACCACCTGAGATATCATTAATCATGCACGCTCCTGCCTCTACAGCTTCCCGCGCTACCTCAGCCCTAAAGGTATCTACGGATATATACGCTTCAGGGAACTCTTTGGAAACCAGCGCAATACAATTGAGAGCACGTCTTTTTTCTTCCTCAATGCTGATATGATCGGCCCCTGGCCGGGAAGAATACCCACCGATGTCAATGATCGTAGCACCCTCCTGAAGCATCTTCTCTGCCTGCTTAAGGAGAGTAATTTCATCTTGATTGTAACGGCCTCCGTCGTAAAAAGAATCCGGAGTCACGTTTAAAATACCCATTACAATGGGTGTATGGATATATACTAAATTTCCCTTAAAATTGAATGTATTTTTCAAGGAAAATACTTTGTCTTCTGAATTTGTATCAATTTTCGTACTCAAGTAACGTCTTATACTATTTAATTTTGAAAAATCAAACTGAACACGAATATAATCAAGTGGTTAGGGTCTGCAAAGAAGTATTTGAAAAGAAGACCCAGGACTATGGCACGGCCTGGCGGATACTGAGGCTGTCTTCGCTTACTGATCAAATATTTATCAAAGCACAACGTATTCGCTCTATACAGGAAAAAGGGGCGCAGCAGATAAATGATCCGATCAGCGATGAGTTTGTCGGCATTGTTAACTATTGTATAATCGCCCAGATGCAACTTTTGTTACAGGATAATCCTGAGATGGAGATGAACTTTCGGGAATTAGAACCACTTTATGATAAAGTGGCACAAGACACTCTGAATTTACTCAAAAACAAGAACCATGATTATGGCGAGGCCTGGCGAGATATGCGGGTTAGCTCCATGACTGATATTATCCTGATGAAATTGTTGCGCGTCAAGCAGATAGAAGACAATGCCGGCAAGACGCTGATCTCTGAAGGTGTGCACGCCAACTACCAGGATATGATGAACTACGCAGTCTTTTGCCTGATAAAACTAAATTTTGTAAAAAATAAAAATACAGAATGAATATAGCTGCTCAGATTTCACGCTTCCTGGTAGGAGGCTTGTTCTTATTTTCCGGACTGGTAAAGGTCAATGACCCGGTAGGTACTGCTATTAAGTTTGAAGAGTATTTTGAAGTATTTGCGACAGACTTTGCACCCTTCTTTGCCTACTTGGTTCCGGCTGCTTTGGTAGCATCGGTGATATTCAGCGTATTGGAAGTAGTACTGGGCGTCGCAATACTGCTCAACTACCGCATGAAAATTACTCTCTGGATTTTATTGGGCCTCATCATATTCTTCACTTTCCTGACGTTTTATTCAGCATATTTTAACAAGGTGACTGATTGCGGCTGTTTTGGGGATGCTATCAAGCTTACGCCCTGGCAGTCCTTTACGAAAGACATTGTTCTGCTGGCGCTTATACTGATTATGCTTTTTAACCGCAAAAATTTCCAGCCTTTCCTGACTGGTCATACCGCTGATATTGCTATCGGCGTGGTTACGCTGGTCAATATTACTGGTGCCATTCTAGCCATTCAGTACCTCCCGTACATAGACTTCCGGGCATACAAAGTTGGCGCTGACATTCCTGAACTCATGCAACCCTCGGAAGAGCTCAAGTATAAATATATCATGACCAAAGATGGAAAGGAAGAGGAGTTTTTCTCTTATCCTACTGAAGGTGATTATGAATTTAAAGAAATGGTACTACTCAACCCTGAGGCACAGCCTAAGATCACCGACTACAGCGTGTGGAATCCTGAAGGTGACTTTACCGAAAATACCTTTGAAGGTACTAAGCTTATGATCGTCATGTACGATGCACAGAAAGCAAACGTAGCATCGCTGGAAGAGATCAAAAAGTTGATGGGCCAATTACCGGATCAGATAGACCCTATCGTACTCACATCCTCCGGAGAGAAGGTGTTTGAGTCGTTCCGACACGAGCATCAACTGGCAATTCCCTATTACTTTGCTGATGCTACTGTACTGAAAACGATCATTCGTGCTAACCCGGGCCTGGTACTAATGCAAAACGGTGTGATTACAGGAAAGTGGCACCACAATGATGTTCCGGATTTTGCAAAAATCAGAGAGTTATTGAACGCTGGCATTGCTTCCAAATAACAGTTTGGCATGAAAGTATTTCTCATAGGTCTTCCCGGTTCTGGTAAATCAACTTTAGGTAGACAGTTGGGCCGCCTGATGAATACAGAATTCCTAGATTTAGACCACGAGATAGAGCACCTGATGCGTATACCCATCAGCGAAGTCTTCCAGAAGTACGGGGAAGCTTATTTCAGAGAGTTGGAGCGGGATATGCTGGATAAGATTATTCATGAGCACCAACGCTTTGTACTGGCAACGGGTGGAGGCACCCCCTGCTTTCATCAGAATATGGATACGATGAACCAGGCAGGTATTACGGTCTTTCTGGACATTCCCTCAATGGAGATTGTTGGACGTATGTCAAAAAAAGGGATGGCTTCCCGTCCTCTGTTTCGTGACCTGAATCCTGGTAACATGGTCGCTGAGTTTGACAAAAAATTTGGCCACCGTGTCCCTTTCTACCGGGAGGCCAATATTGAGATATCCGGTGACAGTATAACTCCTGAGCGTATCGTTCATCTCATTGCTATACATCAGTCAGAAGCCTCTACCGATCAGGATTTATCTAGGTCCTCCGGAAACTCATAAATCTTGTAGTAGCTTATCACTAAGCTTTTCTCTTTGAACGCAGTCACCATTTCTTGTAGAATGAAGGACATACTCGTAGATTAAAATCGAGTTTATACAATCACCTATCACATCTACGGGATAGCAATTCCTTGAAAAAATTGGCTAATGAAAGTTTCTATTTCCCTTTTATTGGCATCTTTATTAATCGTAATGATATAGCTGGCATACTCAAGTGTACCATATCTATCGTGCTCCATGGTCGTCATTTGACCCTCGACACTCCGGGGTAAGCTTGTTTTGAGCTCAGGATTACGAAGTGGCATTTCATTTAGCACAAGTACTATTTCTTCTTTTTCATTTTTCTTCATTGTAAAAATGGGAAGCTGAAGTCTCTCAACCTGTAATAGGATTTTCAGGTTACCTTCATTCTCTATCGTTACCTGTTTTAATAAATCACTGTCAAGCCCGCTGGATGCATAATTCATAACGTCTCTTGCGATATTCCTAGCCATACTGCTTTCCAGCTTTGATAAGGCAGCATCAGTACTTGCACTTTCAAAAGGGTTTTGGTAAAGGTTAAGCGTTTCGTTGGTAGTTGAAAGAACCTCAATTCCCAAAACCGTAGGTGCTGATTTTATGTCATTTATCATTTCATTAAATTCTTTTTCAAGATCATTTCCCACCGCCAGATTTTGTTTCAGCTTTTCTTTAAGCCTTGCAATTTTAGCCTGGTCTAGCGTTTCCTGTTCAGCCTTCAGGCTATTTAGTCCTTCAAAAGTGTGAAAATACACGTTGTTTTTATGGATGATACCAATTTTAGCCTTCCTTTCACTGTAGAATACATTTTCGTAACCTCTGACGATATTAACCTTTGCCGTATCGGATAAACGAGTGATCAGCGTTCCGTCATTATCATCTAAGGTATTGTGAACAAGATATTTTCCGTTGGCCAGAACACTATAATTTGCTCCTCTCTTTCCTTTAAACAACCTATCACCTTTCTTTTGCAGTGCTGTGGAAGTTTTATAAAAGGTGGGATAGTTTTCGTCATCCACTTCGGTATATATGACATTTTCACCAGAAATTCTTGGGTTGCTACCCATGATCCCGGTATCTGTTATTTTCCCTTTAGCATAATCATAGAGTTGCAGAGAGTACCCCCTATCGTTGGTGTGTGTGATGAGAATTTGTTCTTCGCCGGGCATTAGGCCAATGGACTCTCTGCCCAGTATGGCAAGTGAAATTTGAAAGAGATCTTTGAGGTTTCCTTCAGGTATGTATACCTCATCGGGCGTATGTACTACCAGAGTAGTATTTTCATCATCATACAAGAGTTTGGTGTCGGCTTTCCATTCCAGCAAAGCATCGTACCCTTCCAGCGGACTTTCTATTTCAGTAATTACCCCGTCTGGATTAACTTCAATAAACTGGAACTCAGGCATCTGAAATGCTTTGCGCTCCCCTTTTTGGACAGCAAAGACAAGGTTACCATATCTTGAGCAGATCCACTGTGCATCCTGAGCAGAGACACTCACCGGGAAAAAGAATAAAAATGTAAATATTAATAGTAGTGTAGATAGTCGTAGAGAGTAGAGCATAAAATAAATGTCAAATGTGTGAGTATGGTTTATTAATAATATGAAAGCACTTGTGAGAAGCAGACTATTGTTTAATGCAAAAAAAACTCTTTGTGTTCTGGTTAAAAAATTAATAGAAATCCATTTTATTTAGCTTCCCTGCATTGCTTCTATACTAACGGTGATAATAAGTAATCAAAATATTGATCTCAAAATTTTAATATTAATTTAATTATGATTTTTCAAAAAAATATAATTATGTATTATTACTCAGCGTCAATACTTCCGCATGCAGTAGTTATAAGACACATGCCTTAGTTGATTGCTCAGAAATATTAGCTATCCTGTAATCATATATTTCCCGTCATGATCCTTTCATTAATAAAAAGGGGTACTATTCTAATACCTCAACATGGAGTTCAAAAGTCCTTGCTGCAGCTTTATCCCTCTCCCACGGGCGTCGGTAGGTCAAGATAAATTTTTCTTCCACCGTTTGTAGTGGCCGAAAAATGAACACCTGATGCTCAGTGCCACCTGGATGACCAGCTTTATGTTCTACTTTGTTATCGAGTTAGAATGCATCATGATTTTTCCACTGCCACCGATATCCAGTACCCATATGGGTCGGCAAAATAATTTTATAGTATCATCCTGGCTGATTTTTACTTCCTGCTGGTGATGAGATGCGTCAAAAGTTTTCATGCCTTGTTTAAGCGAATTGGTAGCCGTACCAGGGTGAGTATACGGTATTTTAATGCTTTGTGTGATAAGCGGATAGAGTACAAAAATACGAAACATGATGATAGTGTTTTAAGGGCAGGAGGCTTCACATCGTTTGGAGAAGCCCCCCGCAATTGCTTATTCTTCATTGATGGCATAGAAAGGAAGTACAAACTCATAGTGCTCTTTCAGCAACTACCGCAACTACTTTGGTTACGCACCGGAGTTACTTTGCCCAAGTCGGTCCAGCTAAACTTTGATTTACCGGCATAGCATCCCTTGTACACAAATTTTAAAGTTTAACTTTGGCTTTATGCTTTTGAAAAGCTAACGATTCTGTTTTCCTAATTTATGCTTTGTACACTTTTATCTAAGAAACTTCGTCTTGATCTGGCGTGGAACCCACAAAAATAAATTACAACGGCGGACCTTCAAAAAAGTTAAGTCGCCCAGACCGGGTGGTCTTCGCAGGGAGAAATCCGAAAGCCTCGACACATATATTCTCTGTACGCCCGCCGGATTTTTAGGCGGTACCTTCCTGACCCTGCGCGCTGTTAAATCAAGCCTCGTTAGCTATTTTGAAAAGTGTAATCAGGCTCTTAGCCAGCACGAAAGACTCCAAAAATGTACAAATTATCCGTTTCCTATTTGCCCGCTAAATTTACTTCTCCAAATAATTCGCTAAGTTCCAGTTGATAATTTGGGCCACAAATCTTTATCTTCAAAGCCATACATTTGACAACCTAACCACTTTTTACTGATGAGATGGATAACCTCTGTACTTTTTATGAGTCTGTTATACGCCTGTAACTCTCCTCAAATTGATGAACGGCCGCTAATTGACCAAACACAAAAACCCAACATTATTTTAATCATGGCTGACGACCTGGGCTACGGTGATTTGGGTAGCTATGGACAACAGCAGATCAAAACTCCCAACCTGGACCGTATGGCAGCGGAAGGCTTGCGCTTTAACCAGGTGTATGCCGGTGCACCCGTCTGTGCTCCTTCCCGCTCAGTGTTGATGACCGGGCAGCACAGCGGACATACCAAAGTACGTGGTAATTTCTCCGCCATAGAAGTTCCTGAGTTACCCAATCCCCGTCGCATACCCCTTGGCCAGGAAGATACCACCATCGCTGAGATACTGAAGCGAGAAGGTTACGTGACTGGTATGTTTGGGAAATGGGGATTGGGGGAAGTTAACACCAGCGGAGAGCCTAATACCAAAGGTTTTGACAAATGGTTTGGTTTCAACAATCAGCGGCGGGCGCACAACCATTACCCAGAATTCGTCTGGCACAATCGGGATACTTTTCACATTGAATCCAATCTGAACGGAGCCGAGGGGCAGCATATACATGAGCTGTTTACCCACTTTGCTGTGGACTTCCTAGAGCAGAGCAAGGACACGAGTTTCTTCATATACCTGCCCTACACCCTTCCACACGATGATTTTGATGCAACTGAGGAGTATCTGGCAATGTATGAAAGCCAGGACTGGACCGAGCAAGAAAAAACCTACGCTGCCATGGTAAGTATGGTGGATGCCGACGTAGGACGACTTCTGGACAGCCTTCAGGCTTATGGCATCGCAGAAAATACTCTGGTGCTTTTCTGCTCTGATAACGGTGCTGCTAATCGTTATGAAGGCACCTTTGACAGTTCAGGCCCCCTCAGGGGGCGCAAGCGCGACATGTACGAGGGTGGTATCCGTACACCTACGATTGCCTGGATGCCCGGTACTGTTCCGGCCGGTACTACTAACGACTACCCCTGGTATTTTCCGGACGTACTACCTACACTGGCGGCATTCGTTGGTACCCGGGCTCCACAAAATATAGATGGCATCAGTGTATTACCGGCCATCAAGGGTGAGGCAATGCCGGAGTCTGATCGTTATTTGTACTGGGAGTTTCACGAGAGAGGCTTTGATCAGGCCGTACGCTGGAAGGACTGGAAGGGAGTGCGCGATGGTATGGATGCCTCCCTGGAGCTTTATGACCTTTCTAAAAATGTAGGTGAAGAAAACGATGTAAGTGCTAACCATCCGGAAATCACCGAGCAACTTACCAATTACCTGGATACGGCCCGCTCGCCTTCTATTTACTGGCCGGTAGAAGATAAGCCATCATCTGCTGTAAGATAAATTGATAACGTCAGTTTTAGGTTTAGCTAGCTGGTTTTCAACAGTTTGAACTAAAAAATCCGGCGGTGCGTCATACGTTGACTTGCCAAAAAAACTAACCAATGGCCAGTCCGTGCCACTTGTCCAATTTAGAAAAGGATAATGTCTTTCTTGCGCATCTACTCACGCTTGCATTGAGGCGAAGCTCATCTCAAGGGCTTTCTCTTTGCAGACGCAGGCTATATTTGTTTATCAAAGAAGCTTTCAAACGAAGAGGGCTGCGCCTGATCACCAAATTGAGGACAAACATGGAGTCTCAGGGCTTCAACCCAGAAGAGAAGCACTACTTCAAACACAGGGGGTTGATAAAGACTGTCCCGGCGGGAACCACTTTGGCCAATTGAAAAGCCTCTGCAATATTGAACACAGCAGACATAGAAGGGTAAGAAACTTCTTTGTTAACTTTCGGGCAACTTTGTTCGCTTATACCTTCGTGGATACGCTGCCTACTATGTCAACAAAGTCAAACACGCTGATCAAACCAGTATTGTACTTATCTAATATATCCGTCCAAAACTGGCGTTAAAAAGGTTAGTTCAGCTAATGACATAGGAATTTATATCAAGCGAGACAGGTGTCAGTAGCAACTTTTTCATACAATTA
>CAZZGE010000136.1:0-12116 GCA_964653665.1 uncultured Porifericola sp.
CGCGATACTATATCAGTAGTTTAAAAGCAGACGCAGAGAGGTTTAATCAATTGATACGCGGTCACTGGGGAGTCAAAAATTCTCTACATTGGACACTTGATGTAACGTTCTCCGAAGATAATTCGCGAACAAGAAAAGGACATGCGGATGAAAACTTCAGTACAATAAGGCGCATTATTTTAAACATTCTCAAACTCAATGATACTAAGGGATGTTTAAGTGTAAAAAGGAAAAGGCAGGGCTTAACAACCGATCTCGAGAGGAACTGATGAAAATTTAGTAAGCGATTGCCCTGATAGAAAACCTTAGAATAAAAGATTATTCATTTTCTTAATCAAATTTAATTATCTAGATTTAACCTATCGTTAGGAGTGCCGAAAGGCTGAGATTATATCCTCGAACCTGAACTGAGTAATAACAGCGTAGGAAAACGAAACTGAAAGTTGAATGAAAATCAATAAACCGTTTTGTGTACCTACACTGAACGGTTTTTTATTTATTGAAACTATGAAAACATTACAAGGGCTTTATGCCATTACCGATGAAAAGCTGACACCTAAATCTACAATTTTAAACCAAGTAGAAAAGGCCCTGTTAGCAGGAGCTAGAGTGATTCAACTGCGTGAAAAATCATCATCAGACGATGAATTAGAAAAAGTAGCCACGAGCCTACAAAATTTATGCACCAAACATAAGGCGACTTTTTTCATCAATGACCGTGTGCAATTGGCCAAAAAAATTGGTGCAGATGGCATCCACGTTGGGATTTCAGATCAAACCGTAAAAGAAACTAAAGCAGCAGTTGGCGATAAAATGCTCATTGGTGTTTCTTGTTACGGAGATTTAGAAAGAGCAAAACAAGCTGTAAAAGATGGTGCAGACTACGTGGCTTTTGGTGCATTTTTTCCTTCCAAAACCAAGCCTAAGGCTGATGTGGTCAGTAAGGATGTGATTACCAGAGCTAGAGTCGAACTCGATGTCCCTATTTGTGTGATTGGGGGAATCAACCGTAAAAACATAAATGAAATCATCAATTTTCAGCCCGACATGTATTCAATCGTTAATGACATCTTTGGATCTAGCGATATCAAAAAAGCTGTATCCGAATTAAATAGACTCGTATCAAAATAAAAATAACATGAAATTAGCTATAGAATGGTTTTTAAATCCCGACCATCTGCCAATTATAATTGCTCAGGAAAAAGGATTTTTGAAAGAAAACGGTATCAATGATTTTGAATTAATCGTTCCCACCGATCATTATGATGGGCTTCGAGATTTGGTTGAAGGAAACATCCAATTGGCAACCAACGAACCTTTGCATCTCATCGAGCAGTATCATCCAGAGTTTCTTTCGCTTGGTACCTATTTTGAAACCAAAGGTGGCGTCATTATGAAAACTAGCTCTTTTGAAGCCTTAAAAAATGGTGAAAAAATTCAAGTGGCTACTCCTGTTTCCAATGACAAAACGAATCGCTTAGGCTTAGAAATTATCAGACGTTATGCAGCAAAGCAAGGGTTTACTGTAGATTCCAGCCAAATAAAATTCATCGCTAAGGACTTTTACCTTATCAAACATATGAAGGAAGGAGCAGACGCGGGTTGGCTTTATTTCTACAATTTTGAAGGTGTTGAAGCAGAACATGAAAATTTAGATGTTATTCACATGGATGCAGATACCGCTGGTTTTGCCAACTTCTGTGCACTTGATTTATTTACATCTCAAACCTATTATAAAACGCATCCTGAAAAAATTGATGCTTTCGTAAAAGCTATTCAAAAGGCAATGGTATTCATCGAGACGCATCCCAAAGAAGCCTTTCAAATTTATTATCAATATACCACCGAAGAGCCCTCCGCTTTGATGGATGATATTTTAAAGGCAACGGCTAAATGTTTTCACAAAGACTTTAAATCTTCTGCCGATAAAGAACTGCCAATTCTGAAGTTTTTTAATAAGATCGAGATTACAGATTTAAGTGAAGACAAATTCAGAAAAGCATTTTTGAATCAATAAAAAGTAACCAATGAACTTACAATATTATCTTCAACAACTTAAGGAGCAAGGCCCACTCGTTGAAGCAATAACCAATTATGTAACGGTTACCGACTGTGCCAACATATTATTGAGTGCAGGAGCATCTCCAGCCATGTGCGAATCGGCAGACGAAGCTTATGATTTCACCAAACTTGCACAAGCCGTTTATATCAATATAGGTTCGTTGACCAAAGAACAGGAGCTCGCCATGTTGCAATCTGTAAAAGCTGCAGATGAAGTTGGTATCCCTGTTGTTTTGGATCCTGTAGGTTGTGGAGCTATCCCAAGAAGAATTGATTTCATTCATAAACTGAGGTCGTTTGGAAAAATTAGTGCGGTCAAGGGTAATAGTGGAGAAATCAAAACCTTAGCCGGTGTCAAAACACAAGTTAAAGGAGTGGACGCTATTGATGATGGCGATCCAACTGAAGTCTGTCAACAACTCGCCAAAGATTGGAAATGTATCGTAGTAGCGACCGGAAAAAGAGACATCATCACTGACGGAGAAAAAACAGCAACAGTCGATAGTGGCTCACCAATGTTTACAAAAATTACAGGTGCTGGCTGTATGCTAGGGGCGCTGCTTGCTGGTTTTTCCGGTGCCAATCCTTCAGCACTTTTTGAAGCTAATCTTACAGGTGTCATCACGATGGGTATTGCGGGTGAGAAAGCTGAAAAACTTGATCGGGGTCACTTACCTGGTAGCTTCAGAAGCTACTTGATGGATGAGATCAATCAAATAAACTTTGATAAAGATATTGAAATCGCTAGTTACAAATTACACTAATTTATGGAGTTGAAATGGTTTGAAACTGTAAAAGAAAAAGTATCTCCTTTGATGGACAAAATTAAAAGTCATGCGTTTATCAAAGAGTTGAGTGATGGTAGTTTGGACGCCAAACGCTTTCATTTTTATATGCACCAAGACTCTTATTATCTAAACGCTTACGGAAAGGTACTGGCTAGTATTTCTACTCAATTAAAAAAATCTGATTATGCATTAGATTTTATAGGATTTGCTACGGGTACTATTGAGGTTGAAAAAGCTTTACACAAAGATTTTATTGAAGTGTTAATAGGTTTTGAGCAGCCAGAAAAGTCACCAACTTGTGCACTATACACGGGCTTTCTTACCGAAGTAAATCAATTTGACACCATAGAAGTCAGTCTAGCGGCTGTTCTCCCTTGTTTTTGGATTTACAAAGAAGTAGGAGATTACCTGTTATCTATAGCCAATACGGATCATAATCCTTACCAAAAATGGATAGACACGTATGGCGGTGAAGATTTCGCTAATTCTGTAGAACGTGCCATTGAAGTAACAGAACATTATGCAAAAAACACGACTGCAAAAGTAAGAGGAGAAATGACCAGCGCTTTCCTGAAGACCGCACAGATGGAGTGGATGTTTTGGGACTCTGCCTATCGTTTGGAAAAATGGCCTGCTTAATATTTACCGGATTTAATTTATGAAAAGCTATCCCAAACTTTTAGTAATTGCTGGGAGTGATTCAGGCGGTGGTGCCGGCATACAAGCCGACATCAAATCAGCGGGTGCTTGTGGCACCTATTCCTCCACGGTGATTACTGCCATTACCGCACAAAATACACAAGGTGTACAAGCTATTGAGGGAGTCTCACCCAAAATGATTGCTGCTCAGTTGAAAGCTGTATTAGACGATATTGGCTCTGATGCAGTTAAAATCGGTATGCTTCATTCTCAAGCTGTGATTGATATTATTGCCAAAGAACTAAAACAGTATGAACCAAAAAATATAGTTGTAGATCCGGTTATGGTCGCCACTTCGGGAGATCGTTTGCTTGAAAAAGCAGCCTTGGAAGCTTTGATGACTAAAATCATTCCTTTGGCGGAAGTTATTACGCCCAATGTGCCGGAGATGGAACTTCTACTGGGAGAAAAAATAAAGGATTCTATAGCGTTTTCAGATTATGCAAAAACGATAGCCGAAAAGTTTAGGGTGTCTGTATTACTTAAGGCTGGTCATCTTAAAGAAAATACATCAGACGATATTTTATTCAATATAAAAACTCAAAAGCTCACCAAATTAACTGCTCTAAGGATTGAAACTCAAAATACTCATGGTACAGGATGTAGCTTATCTTCTGCTTTAGCGAGTTATTTGGCTCAGGGCTACAGTCTAGAGAATGCTGCTCAAAAAGCTAAAGATTTTATCAGTCAGGCGATTCAAGCAGGTAGAGAATATAAATTGGGAAAAGGTTCAGGGCCTATTCATCATTTTTATAAACAGGAGAAAAATAAATTTTCATAACCCTAAACAATAAAAATCCAATGGTAAAGTAAAAACTTACCAACAACATCCAGAAAATCCTGTTTAGGCATATTGACTTTTTTTTGAGGACCTTGTAATGATATTGCTCCCGAGAAATCACTATTGAACTAATTACAATCATCATGAAGACATGCTACTTGTCATACTTGCTGTAATTGTAATCATACTTATCGGTTGGTACTTTATCAGTCATAAGCTGGTATCCGATGCTGAAGAATTAGTCATACAAAAATGGGCAGTGCTGGACCGCGCCCACCGACAGCGAGAAGATTTGGCCCGACAACTGCTGGACTCCGGAAGCACTGACCAGGACCTGAAAAATGCCTGGCGCCAGGCTAAACCAACGTCAATCCCGAAGAAGTAGATGCCCATACGATCAGGAACTATGCCCAGCGACAGCCTACCCTAGATGAAGCCTTAAAAGCTACGATGGCAAAAAGAGAGCCACAGGCCTCTCCAGAAAGTAAGTCAAGGAATATTAGCAGGCAGTAACCAGGATATCAATCGTCAAATCCGGACCGCAGTGAGTGAGTATAATCATACTACAGCTGCCTTCAACGAACGCATAGGTCAGTGAACATAGGTCAGTTTCCTATTAACCTACTCCCCTTCTCTGAAAGAATACCTTATCCCAAGCTACAGTCGGTAGTTATCCAGTAAAGTCTATGAAATGCAAGCACCAAAGCTATCTCCAATAAACAAAAAATATCGCAGGTGATTACCAAATTAAACAAGTTTACCCATCGGTAAGTCACGAGGATCTAGAAAAGTATACTTTTACAGGCTCATCCATAGACTGTGCCTTTTCAGCCTCCCTTGGTACTGGGGTTTTGAGGGTGCATAAAAAGAAAATAGTGAAATGTTTGCGTACATGATTTATGAAAATTGCCTTTTTATTAACCTGTCATAACAGAAAAGAACAGACGGTATCCAGCGTAAAAAGTGTACTTGCCCAGAAGCGCCCGAATGTATTCAAACTCGATATCATACTTGTAGATGACGGTAGTACTGACGGAACTGCTGAGACTTTAGCTTCTGTTGCACCCTCCATAGTGTTTTTGAAAGGGGATGGATCCCTATTTTGGAACAGGGGTATGCATCGTGCATTTGCATATGCCATTGCTCATCGCTATGACTATTACGTTTGGTTAAATGACGATACTATTCTGTATGATGACGCCTTGTTTAGAATGTATGAGCTTACTCAACAGGTGCCTGAAAAGTCGATATTGATAGGCTCTGTGGTTGATCCTGATTCTGGTGAATTAACCTATGGTGGCTTACGTAAGAAAAATAAGCTTAGGAAGCTTAAGTTTAGTATAATTCCCCCTTCGGACCAGCTTGTAGAGTGCGATACAATGAATGGTAATTTTGTGATTATTCCTGACTCAGTAGTTGCAAAAACTGGTAATCTGGATCCAGCCTATACACATGCTTTCGGGGACATTGATTATGGCCTTCGTGCTAAAGCAAAAGTTTGTAAAATATGGATTGCACCGGGTTATTATGGTACCTGCGCCAGAAACCGACTGGATGGGGGTTGGAAAGATACCAGGCTTAGCTTACGTAAAAGGCTGAAGGAACTCAACTCAGCAAGAGGATTACCCATAAATGAATGGAAAATATTTGCCAGGAAACATGCCGGTTTTTTCTGGCCCGTTTATTGGCTAAGTCCGTACGTTCGTTTTTTCGCCAGTCATCTAAAGCAAAAGCTGGCAGCGTTTATCTAATTTTTGAAAAACTAGGTGAAAGCGATATCAAGAAGTTACGATATCTCAATCGGTTTTACCAATATGCATTGAAACACTCGCTGACACACATTGAACTACATGCCTGAGATATGCCGTTTTTTTCACCTGATAAGATTACTAATTCTTTTGTGGGGTAGTTCATCTTTGTCTTAAACTCGCAAGGGAGATCATCAATGAGACCCAGTCTTGGCCTTTGATCCAAGCCATTTGCCTAAGATTGGCAAAGAAACCGCGGGACTGGGTTACTTTTTTGCCAAGCTGTGCATAGCGATTCAAATTAGGGCCAAATCAACAATTTCATTGTGTTAGCGGGTTTACCAGAAAACAAAAAAGGGCAACATGACTGCCGCCCTTTTCTCATGCGAGATGACTATCCCACTACTTCGCCAGAGCTTCTTCTATACTTTCAGCATATTGAATATCCAGTTTGGTAAATTGAGCGTTTGGATACTGCGAGAAAATTTTCTCTCGCCCAATCTCCACACTGTGCCGAAAGAGTTTGTCATCCGGTAAAATTTTGCGATGCTTTTTCAGGCCTTGTGCCAGCATTTTTCCTTTCCACTGCGTATAGTACCATTCCATAGAGGGCTGATGAAAAGTTGTCATCTTGCGTTTGTCAAAGATTAGTTTCTCTATTCTGTGAGCGATAACGAGCTTTCCAGTTTCAATAAAAATCTCCTGGAAATTAGCAAAGGGAATGTAACCGGTGGTAGCTTCAATAATCAGTGTAGGCTGACCCTCTACCTTAAAAACCTTGGCATTTTTGAGTTCTTGGAGTAACGCTGATTTGACTTCCAAAGAATTTGTCATAGTGATTTAGTTTTAGTTATTTAAAAGACTCAAGATAACCGTGATATACCCACTCTCAAACCGGAATAGTCTTAAAAAAGTACAGTTTGCTGCGATAGGAAGTATGAAATTGGGCAAAATTACCTTTAGCACAAAGCATTGAGAGGGCATCCGTTACAGTTTGCCGATTCTGACGCTGTTTTGGGTATGTAAGCGAAACAGCGAATTTTATCATTCGGCCCCGAAATAGTGGTCACAGTAGGTAAAGCATAACTATTGATATGCTTCCTGCCAAGTATTGGTAACCAAAGGATTGATTTTTGTTCAAACTGGCTTAAAAACATATCTGTAAATAATAGCACTACTTCAGCTCTACAAATTGCTGGTCACACAGGCTATCAGCGTCCACTCTGTGGGGAATAGTATCAATCTGTACCAGGGTGTCAACTACTTTGTGCAGCATATTTTGCGAAATACGGGGGTCAACCGACCATTCGGTCCGAGACAGCCAATTTGTTACATCGGCCGCTGCCAGGTCAAACCGCTGGGAAACCTTGGCCACTGCATCTTTTCTTTGCCCAAAAACTGAAGCCTCCTGCCGAATGATCTGCAAGAGCCTGCCCACAGGCTCAGCGTACTGCTGAAGGAATGGCTGGCGGGTAGCGATCACGAAACAGGGCCAGGGCGTATCTATCGCACCCAGTCGGCGAAACTCACCGCTGTCCACGAACGGCTTGGTCATGAGTTGCTCCCACAAGAATGTGTCAACGCTGCCTTCTGCCAGGGCCTGACGTGCCCCGTCAATCCCCCCTACTTCTACAAATCGCATCGAGGATGTATTCCAACCCCGTTGCTGACCCAGTACAAAGGCCATCAGATGTGAACCCGAAGCAGGCCGGCTGATGGCAAAACGGCTATCGGCAAGCTCTTCTATCTGCTGATACGCACTTTTTGCCGACACATGAATACCCCAGCGCAGGGGGGAATTCACGTACTGTTGGACGATACGGACATCAGCACCTTGGGCAATACCCGCCACAACACCCTCTGTCAGTGCCACTATCAAATCGGTTTGTCCCGATTCAAGGGCACGCATCATGGCACCGGTGCCTCCGGGAGCATCCTGCCAGCGTACATCTATACCCTCGTCAGAAAATTTACCAGCCTCGATGGCCAAATACCAGGTAAGATTAAAATGTTCGGGAACACCCATGACGTTGACAGTTATCATTTCAGACATGAAGAGCAGCTTGTTAAATTGTTGGACAATACTATTTTTACAGAATATGATTTTTACGCGTAAATTTTCTTCTAAACAAAAATATTTTTTCTCATCTGCCAAGAAAGCACTGGTCAAAACCTTATTTACTCTTTGGGTCGCTCTGCTCTGTGGTTTATCGCTACCGGTTGCGGCCCAGGACGGAACGCTGAAGGTCGGGGTAGCGGCCAACCTCCTGCTGCCGATGCAGCAGATCAAACAACTATTTGAGCAGAAGTTTGCTGGTCAACTAGTGCTCATTCCCGGCTCTTCTGGTAAACTTACTGCACAAATCCTCAACGGTGCTCCCTACGATATTTTTCTCTCTGCTGATATGAAGTACCCAGCCAAAATTAAAAATGCCAGGCACGCTGACATGCCACCGCTGGTACTGTTGCGTGGTAAACTTGTATTTTGGAGCAAAGAGCAACCCGACCAGCCACTCGAGAGCTGGCTTACCTCAGAACAGGTGCGTTCCATAGCCATTGCCCAACCAGAACTGGCTCCCTACGGTAACCAGGCCAAAGACTGGATGCAGGAACGGAAACTCTACAGCCAGCTATTACCCAAGGTCATTTTCGGAGAAAGCATCGGGCAGGTCAACCAGTACATTCGTTCGGGTACAGTGGAAGCAGCTTTTACCGCTGTGTCAGCCATGCACGCTGATGCACTCAAAGACGAGGGCTACTGGCAGCCACTGAACGTCGAGGAAGGTGATCCCAGCCAACTGGACCATGGTATGGTGGTGCTCACCAACGCCACTGCCAACCAACGTGCCGTCAACCAATTCCTGGAATTTATACAATCGCCGATCGCTGATAAAGTATTTTTAGATTTTGGCTACAAAATCCCGGGATCATCACCATGAATGCACTGATGCAACCTCTGCTGCTAAGTCTTAAACTAGCAACAGTCACTACGGTGATCCTTTTCATACTGGCGATTCCACTGGTATATTTTGTTTTTTTCAACAGCCAGCGTACCAAACCTATTTTTAAGGCTATCGTCAGTATGCCCATGGTGCTTCCCCCGACAGTTTTGGGCTATTACCTGCTGATCCTACTGCGTCCCGAAGGCTGGCTGGGACGGCTCAGTGACTCCATTTTTGATGCGCGCCTCGTCTTCAGTTTTCCTGGTTTGGTCATAGGTTCCCTTATCTTCAGCCTGCCTTTTATGGTAAACCCCATACTTTCGGCACTTGAGAATTTGCCAGCATCCTACCAAGAGGCTGCATACACCCTGGGAAAGTCCCGCTGGAGCACGCTGTGGCATGTACTGCTGCCCAATGTAAAAGCTTCGGTCATCGTGGGGCTGGTCATGACCTTTGCGCATACCATTGGCGAATTTGGGGTTATCCTCATGATCGGGGGCAACATTCCGGGAGAGACGCGGGTCGCTTCTATTGCTATCTACAATGAAGTTGAAATGCTCAATTTTGCCAATGCCGACCTGTACGCTAGCATCCTACTCGTTTTTTCGTTCCTGGTACTGCTGGCCGTTTACTTGTACCAAAACCGCAGACCCCAGCAGGTGATATGATTCGGCTCACGCTGCGAAAACAACTAACAGGGAGCGAAGGTGGGATTGACCTGCAGTTTTCTCACAATACGTCCGAGCAGTCCCTGGTAGCCATCATGGGCCCTTCCGGAGCTGGTAAGACCAGCATCCTGAAGATGATTGCCGGTCTGATGCAACCCGAAGACGGCGAAGTGTGGATAGGTGACCAGCATTGGTATAGCGGCAGCCTCAGGGTTGACCGCCCCCCCCAGCAGCGCAGCGTTGGATTTGTTTTTCAGGATTATGCACTATTTCCCAATATGAGTGTCCGGCAAAACTTGGAGTTTGCTCTGGCAAATAAGCAGCAGAAACCTGTTATCACCGAGATTTTACAATTGATGGATATGGAAAAGCTCCAACACCAGCGACCAAAGAGTCTTTCAGGAGGACAACAACAGCGTGCTGCCCTGGCCCGCGCTATCGTCCGGAAGCCCCGCCTGTTGCTTCTGGACGAGCCTTTTGCCGCCCTGGATCGTAAAATGAGGGAAAAGCTTCAGCAAGACCTGCTGCAATTACACCAGCGTTACGGGACGACTACCCTACTCATCAGCCACGATGCCGGCGAGGTGGCTCGCATGGCTGATGAAGTTATTTACCTCTCACAGGGAAAGATCGTCCAGCAGGGAACGCCCGCAGAAGTATTGCCCATCATGGATGCCGGAGTGGTCAGTGGTGAAGTAATTTCAGTAGACAAGAAAAACCGAACGTTTGTTCTCTATTCCCGGCAGAACTGCGGTTTATGGCGTTTCTTATTACCCAAATCACCTGAGCTGCAAAAAGGTCAGCAACTGGAGGTTTCTTATCAGCAGGGAGAGGTTACGGTAGTAGAGCAACCGCACTGAGTTTTCCGGACCTTTTTGGGAAGAACTGACTAAGATTTGCAGTCTGCCGCTATATGTACTTATCTTACCCCGTCTTGACAAATCCTGATAAGACTGAAAACGAGTAGCCATGCCACCAATTTCTGAGAGTACCTCCGCCACCCATATCCTTAAATCAATTCGGGAAAGCATCAGCCAACCTTACTGTCTGATTGACGAGGCAGGTATCGTACAGGATGCCAACCAAGCCTTTGCCTCAGTTTTGGGCTGTAAGCTGCCTGAAATTAAAGGAATATCTTTTACCCGCTTTGTACCCGAGAAGCTTCGTCCTTATGCCCAAACCCATCACTTTGAATTTTTTTCTCAAGCCCATCCCGCCACTACCGAAGCATGGGAGTATCTGGACAGAGCAGGCAATCTTAAAAAGTTTAACGTGATCAGCAGCTGCGTCCGCCTGGAAAAGGAGCGCCGAATGAAAATGATCATTTTGACCGAGGCGAAACACCAGGAAGAAGAAAAGGAGGTGCCCTCTAGCCTGGACGCGTTTAAACAGATAAGCCGTCATATGTTTAAAAACACCCTGCAGGAAATGAGCGGTCTTTTACTGCTTCAGGCTTCTCAAAGTCAAGGTGAGATAAAATCTATTCTGTCCCTGTCTCACAAGCGATTTTATGTGATTACTGCTGCTTACGATCAGTTGTACAAATACAAAAACTATGAGGAGATAGAAGTGTCTTTGTTTCTGCGAAAAGTACTTAAGCTTTACCAGTTCTCACCGGCTGCGCTGGCATCACATCCTGAAGTATACATGAGAATAGACAAATGTTATGCCCTGGGGCTAATACTTAATGACGTATTGTATGCCAGTCGTCCTCAGCCGCAGAACATCATCGTACAGGGAGAATATCTGAATGGGTGGTATTTTCTTACTCTGTTATACGCTGGTACCGGAGACAAACCAGAACTAAAGGCCATAGATACAAAACTCTTCAAAGCCCTGCAGCGTCAGATCAGAGCGCAAATCCCCGAAAAGTTTGCGAAGAATGTACTTTTTGAGCTTACAGTACCTCTATAATTCTTGTACTTTCTGAATCTGGGCAGATAAGCTCTGCAACAATAAATTGAAAAGGATCCTTGTTTCCTGCTCCATCTCACGCTTTTGAGGTCGGGAAAGAGGCTTGCTGGCAAGGCTGGCCCTCAGCTGGGAGAGGAAACTACGCACTTCTTCGGCAGAAAGCATCTGAAGATGAGCGTCTACATTATGCAACGTTTTGCGTAGCGTGTAGAGGTTTTGTTCCCTGATAGAATAGCAAATCCGTTCTACCGCCTCATCGAATTCAGTATGCATGAGCATCAAAAAATGAACATACTCCGTTTGAGATTCAAACACCTGCCCTACATAATCAAAATCAAGCTTAACCTCTTTAATCATACCTAAACTTTATGGCGCATGCAGCTAATATCAGGACAGCCGTGTAGCAAAAAAAGGAAACAGTAATGCCGAAGTCTCCGTGTGGTAAAGCAGTAAAAAAGTAATAATCGTAATAAATTACTTACCATTCTGGCATTAAAACTGTCTTCAAATCAATA
>CAZZGE010000137.1:0-12051 GCA_964653665.1 uncultured Porifericola sp.
GACTGAAAAATGCAAAAGTATTCAGAGTTGCTAAGAAAGCCGGAATTAGCTCAGAGATTTTATGATGAATATAAAGAAGTGCTACCTCAGGAGAAATTCTTTACTGAATTTAGCTTCGTGAACAGCTGCGATGATTTTCAGTGGGCGTTTACCAAATACCTGGTTCAGGAGAGATGCAGTATGTACAAAACTAATTCTTTGATACGCTCTTATTTCTATGACAACAAATACCATGCAAAGCGGCTCACCATGTTCGCAGTATTTGTAAAAGAGTATATGGTAACGATGGAAGATACACTGCTCTACTATGAGTACTATGAACTCATGCGTAAATTTCTTGACGCCAGAGTCAAAGTCAACAGTCTGGTCAATATGTTAGTAAGTGACTCACCGATCCAACCCATGTTGATTGAGTAGTTCCAGCACTTCCTGTTCCGGAAGTGCTCTTACAGCACCCCGGTATCCCGTCATATCTTCAGCAGCAAAGAGCGCATTGTAGATCGCTTCTTCAGTAGCTTCTATACAACCTAGGAAAAGAGGACTCACCGCAGCATTACGTAAGACACTCTGTGTTACAAAATCAGTATTGGATAGGTAAGGTATCCTTACACTTTCAGCGGTGGAAAAGGCAATGACATAGTCACCGCTACCGTTGGATGCAATGCCTCCGGTGCGGGCCAGCCCCAGCATAGCTCGCTTGGCCAGTCTGTTTAGATTACGACTATCCATAGGTGCATCCGTAGCAACGACCATCATACAGGAACCGTCACTATCTTTCTGGTAATCTTTGAGTAACTCTCCTATAGGAAGACCTTTAATCTGCAGTACGCCTCCGAAGTTTGCCTGTACTAACACGCCTATCGTATAATATTGTCTGCCGATGTCTACAACTCGTGAAGCCGTTCCGATTCCTCCTTTAAAACTGAAGCAACGTGTTCCCGTTCCTGCCCCAACGTTCCCCTGCGACACCTCTCCGCTACTAGCCGTGGCAATAGCCTGCAGCACGTGCTGTTCAGTAACATGCTGTCCACGTATGTCATTCAGATAACCATCATTGGTTTCACCAACGAAAGCATTGACCGATCTTACATTTTCGTTATTGGGCAGAGAAAGGGTATGCTGAATGAGGGCGTTGATGCCGGCTGCTACATTGAGGGTATTGGTGAGTACAATGGGAGTCTCCAGATTACCTAATTCCTGAATCTGGGTGGATCCGGCCAGTTTGCCAAAGCCGTTACCTGCATAAAAACCTGCGGGTATCTTCTCTTGAAAGATATTACCATCATAGGGTAAGATAGCAGTAACCCCAGTACGTATGCTGTCGCCGTCTATCAAAGTAATGTGGCCTACTTCAACCCCATTCACATCTGTGATGGCGTTATGCGTTCCGGTGGGTAAGACGCCTGTCTTAACACCATAGTCCCTTAAGGGTTTGTTCTGTGCGTGGATGGTTAGGTGGCTTAAAAAAACAAGGCTAGTGCCTAGGATAAGTTTATGATACATCAGAAATCTAGCTGTTAGTACTAATTTTCTTCATCAGCATTGAATAGTCAATAAAGTAGAGCACACGTACAGAAATACTATTATTCTGTGGCAGGTTACCCAACGTTTCTACATTATTCATATAGCCCGTTCTGACAAACTCTTCGTCCCCGGCAATGCTATTTTTCCAGACAATACTGATTTCACTGGCTGGCGCAAATACGTACGTGTATACCATATCAATATTAAAGGCATTGTAGTTACGATTTTCATTGCCCTTAAAATCACTTTCCAAGAGTTGCCCCTTCTCACCCAGTGTATAAAACTCTTTGTAGTCAGCGGCAGACCAATAATGGCGCATCCGAAGAGTCAGCCCCATCTTATTGTTGAATGTGTACTTGGTATTGAAAATATTATTGATTGTATTAAGGTCACGCTTACCAAAAGTGATGAGGTCGTCTTCATGGTCAGCATAACCAATATTGCCATTTCTGTTGCTTAAGCTGACAGAGCTGGAAAAAGCCAGTTTATTGTTAACCCTGATGCGTGGGCTAAAGCTTACATAAATACTCTCCATATCATCAAAACCAAAGTCAGTATAGCTCACTGAACTCCCTACCGTAAAGCGCTTACGGTTATCAGATCGCAGTGAGAACCTGAACTGATTGTAAGAAGGCTTCACCACATAGCGGCCGTCTACTCTAGGCTCAAAATAGTCGTAGCGATTGGTAGGGGTAGTTTTGTAATTGACACTGAAATTCATGAAGTTCTTAAGTGTTCCCCGTACTCTCGCTTTTATGTTGAAGCTGGTGAAGACTGAGGGATTATACAAGCGGCGATAAGAAAAATCCAGGTCAGTATACAGGTCCAGAAACTGCCAGAAGGGCTCGTAAAAATTGTAACCAATATTGGCTGACGTTCTGACTTCGTTATTGGCACGCAAAAAGCCAAGATCATTAGGATCAAAGGTGTCACTCTCAACGTAGTTACTCACATTGGCTCGGAGGTTTCCACTGGTTTTGGACAGATTTAGTAGATACGAGTGGCCGAATTCGTTTCCGTCTTCTAAACCATATTTCTGGCTAACAGCACCCCTGCCCGAAACTGCGTAGGTATTTCCTTTGGTAGCAAAACGAAATGCCGTACCAGTAAGGTTAGCATCGTAATGAGAGCCCTGACGTATCACATTGGTATTGACCAGGCTAACGTAAGAGTTGTTCTTCAGATTTTGGTCCAGGGCAAAAACGCTGTAGTTAGTCATTGGATCGGTAAGGACTTCTCGGGTATCACCAGTTTCGTTGTTTCGGATGACTGCGTTCATTTGTCCAGTGAGGCCGTTAAAAAAGCCGATACCCAAGCCGCTTCTGGTTCGGCCCGAAATCTTACTGGCATTGATAAGGCGGCTTTCGGTAGGGTTAGCGATAAGTTCTTCGTTATCTGCCAGGTTATTATCAGCTTCACCGTAAAGCAGTGGGCGGCCTCCCACCCGTCGCGAGTAGAAGTAACCTCCCTTCTCAAAGAGATCAGTACCCTCTTTGAAAAATTGTCGGTTTTCGTTGAAACGCACCTCAAAAGGGGAGAGGTTAAGCACCTGGTTATCAGAAACAACCTGCCCAAAGTCAGGTACCAGTATCATATCCAGTGTAAAGGCGTCATTGATACCGTAGCGGATGTCCATCCCACCGTTAAATCTTTTGTTGTAGCCGGAGGCGTTTTCAGCATCGCCTGAATAATGGTCCACGTAGCCAGAAACATAGGGAGACACTGATAAGCGTATGGGTGATTTGATATTGGTGATTCCGCTGAGTTGACCAAACTGATTGACAAAACCGTTGATCTGCGGGTCAATTTTATTCCAGTAGTTGTGTTCGTTCTTTCTTCGGATGGTACGGCGAAAATTTACACCCCACTCCTGTATTGGCGTCTTGGGGAAACGAAGCGCCGATAGCGGAATTTCCATTTCTACGTACCAGTTCTGATCGTCAATGCGAACTTCACTGAGCCACCCCGCATTCCAGCTGCGGTCAGCACCCATGGCTGTCCACCGACGGTCAAACTGAACGCCAGCGGCACTCACTAAAAACTCAAAGGCATTAATATCGTCGTCGTAAGTATCAAAGTAAACCCCAAACACATCCGAGAATCCTACATTATCCCGGTTGGTAAATTCGCGCATAATACTATCTGCAGATACATCATACAGGGTAGCCCCAATGTAGATAGAAGCATTGTCGTAAAGTACGCGTACTTCGCTTGGGGCAGAAGGAAATTTCCCCGGATTAGGGCTGCGCTGTACGAAGCCGGTCGCAGGACAGCGAACGTGCTTCCAGACTTCCTCGTCTAAAACACCATCTATTTTGGGAGCTTTGCGTATACGGGTGGCAAAAAAGTCTTTGGGGATGACTTCGTCGGCTAAAGTCGTAAAATGGAACAATGAAAGAAATGTAAGAAGTAGTAACGTGTTGAGCCTTTTAAACATGATATTTTTTGAAAGCAAAAATCTAATAAGAACCAAATTAGTTGTTTTATTTGATGTATACTATCAGCATAACGTGAGTTCGTTAGCAAATGGTTTAGGCAGAAGAAACATTTATCAATTGTAAAAGAGTAAACTTTATGGTTAGCTACAAATATTAAGAGTTGTTAACATTACACCTGTTATCATAAAATTTTAATTGTATTTATGGATAATTATTAGTATATGTAAAACAAATAGAGCCAAATATAGCGGTTTCAACAAATCTATGAAAGTGAAATTATTAATTTTGCTGATTTGCTGTTTTTCATGTTATACAACAATTGCGCAGCAACTTACCATCGTTGACAGTGCCTCTGATCAGAGAATTCAAAATGTAACGGTATACAATGCAGACAAGACCAAATTCAGCCAGAGTAATGCTTTAGGAGAGGTTGATCTGGTAACCTTTTCCGGAGAAAAACTTCTTTATTTTCAGCACCCTGCCTACAAAAATAAAGTAATATCTAAGCAACAACTGGAACAGAATGACAACGTGGTCAGGTTGGTGGAAAATGTTTTTCAGATGGACGACGCCCTGATCTCGGTGAACCGCTGGGAGCAGGACAAGCAGGAGATTCCCCATCAGATTGTCAGCATCCGCTCTGATGATATTGCCTTTCAGAATGCGCAGACGGCGGCAGACGTACTGGATAAAACCGGACAGGTGTTTGTGCAAAAAAGCCAACTGGGTGGAGGAAGTCCCATGATCCGAGGTTTTGCGGCCAATTCAGTGCTCATTGTCGTAGACGGCGTCAGGATGAACAATGCCATTTTCCGAGGGGGTAATCTTCAAAACGTAATCAACATTGATCCTGCTGTAATTGGCGAAGCTGAAGTGGTCTTTGGACCAGGCTCTGTAATATACGGCAGTGACGCATTGGGTGGGGTGATGGATTTTCATACCCGTATGCCAGAATATTCTGTTACGGATAAGCTGGATGTAGAGGCAAATGCCGGACTGCGCTACTCCTCGGCCAATCAGGAAAATACCGTACACATGGACGTAACCCTGTCTGGTAAATGTATCGCTTCTCTTACCTCTTTCTCCTACAGTGATTTTGGTGACCTCCGCGTCGGTAGCAATCGTCCTGCTGAACATCCTGACTTTGGGAAGCGATTTAATTATGTAGTGCAAAGCCAGGGAGAAGATTCATTGATCAACAATCCTGACGTAAATGTCCAGGCACCCTCTGCTTACCGGCAGTATAACCTGATGCAAAAGTTACGCTTTCGGATTGCTAACCAGACTGATCTGACTTATGGCTTGCTGTACAGTACTACTTCTGATATACCGCGTTATGACCGTTTGATCATTTATGAAGACGGCTTACCTGACAAAGCAGCATGGTACTACGGTCCTCAGCAGTGGATGATGCACTATCTCAAAGCTGGCTTTTACCGAAAAAATCGCTGGTTTGATCAGGCTAAACTGACCGTTGCTTACCAGGATTTTGAGGAAAGTCGCCACGATCGCAATTTTGGAAATAGCCGTCTCCGCAGCCGTAATGAATCGGTGGATGCCTACACCCTCAATCTAGACGTAGACAAGGTGTTTAATCCAAGCCATCAGTTATTTTATGGAGCTGAGATTGTTTATAACACCGTTGCTTCAACGGCTGTTCGTCTTAACCTCGCTACTGAAGAAGTAATGCCTACCGCCACCCGCTATCCTGACGGCGGTAGCAACTACAGTACTGCTGCCCTTTATCTGAGTCACAAGTGGAACCTTGATCCGCGATTTACCCTCAACAGTGGGATAAGATACAGTCAGGTATGGCTTGAATCCCGCTTTACTGAGAACTCATTTTATGACTTTCCTTACGATCAATTACAGCTCAATACCGGGGCCATCAGTGGGAGTACAGGGCTTGTTTACCGTCCGAATGATAGTTGGCAGTGGAACTTTCTGCTTTCTTCGGGTTTTCGTGCTCCCAATGTAGACGATGCAGGTAAGGTATTTGACTCCGAGCCGGGAAATGTAGTGGTACCCAATGCCGGGCTTGGGCCGGAATACAGTTATAATGCTGAATTGGGAGTCAGTAAGCAGGTAGGAGAACGCCTCCGCGCAGAAGGAGTCGTGTATTATTCATGGCTTAGAAATGCCATGGTCCGCAGAAATTTTACTTTCAACGGACAGGATAGTATTTTATATGATGGTGAAAGGAGTCGTGTGCAAGCGATTGTCAATGCCGGACAGGCCTATGTGTTTGGATTTAGCGTAAATGCTGCATTTGATTTTTACCCGGGTTGGAACGTGCGAAGTACACTTACTTACACCACCGGTAGGGACCTGGAAGATAATGCTGCGCTCAGGCATGCTGCCCCGCTCTTTGGCAGTACTTCCTTAAGATACCAATCAGAGAGATTCAGAGCTGATTTTCAGGTAATATATAACGGGGCAATAGCTTACGAAAACCTTGCCCCATCTGAGCAGAATAAGTCACACATTTACACGGATGAGGGCACACTTGCGTGGTATACGCTCAACCTACTGGGCAGTTATCAGCTTAGCGAAAATTTACTGCTATCTGGAGGAATAGAAAATATCCTGGATACATTTTACTGGCCGTATTCTTCGGGAATTCCTGCACCAGGAAGGAACTTTGTAATCTCACTCCGGGCAAATTTATAAGAGTCGTTGCTAAGGTTTGTGCAGGCTGACTCATTTTAGTAATCAAGGTAAACCTTGAGACCTCCATAGTAATTTCTGTTGGGTGCGGGTTGATAAAAGCGATTTCCAAAAGCGTTCAAATCATTTCCCAAACTGTACTTTTGATTCAGCAGGTTATTCACCCCGAAAAATATTTCAGCATTAAGCTTATCAGCAAGTTTGAAGCGATACCCCGCCTTGAGCAGAACTAATTGGTAATCGTTAGCAAACACGGTATTAGCGTCATCCAACGGAATTTCATCAGTATAGTTCAACGAACCGTTCAGGTAAAAGCCAATATTGGTTTCCAGGGCTACGGCCAGCACCAAAATATTAGGAGCCACCCCGGTAAGCTGATTACCAGAATAGTCCTGTAAAGCTTCGTTTTCAAACTTGGTGTATTCTTTAAATTCAAAATGATGCAGGGTGTACGAGAGTTGTAACTCTAGATTTTTAATCAGCCCCTCATTTTCCTGCAGCGCGAAGTATGTAAAAGCGGCCTCCAGTCCTCGTTGATCCGTAGAGCCGGTGTTGGTGAATAAAACCGTACCACGTTCTGACTGCTGCTGTACGATGGTCTCATCCAGTTGAAAGTAAAAAGCAGTAACATCAAAGTTAAGCTTTTCGCCAAGGGTATTTCCTCTGATGCCAGCCTCATAGTTGATGCCTTGCTCAGGGGCAAGATCCAGATTGATGCTACCCTCGTTGGTGCGGACGTCCTCTATAGTAGGGGGCGAAAAGCCATAACTCACGCTACCATGAAAGGCAATGTTATTCAACTGCTTGGTCAGTCCGATGCGGGGAATCCAAACAGGATCAAAATCTTTAACAACGCGGTAGGCCGAATCCAGATTATTATCAACCAGGCGGTTGATGTCATAATTGAGGTGATTACGACTTACTCCGAGGGTCAGGAAGAATTCTTCGGGCAATTCCAGTTCTGCTCTGGTGAAGACCAGACTTTGTGTACTGCGGAGTTCGTCATCAAAATTGAGATCTCCCGGTTCTCCCTGTATGTTACCATAGTTTCTGGCAATGTTGGTGGCTGTTTGATATTCACCCCCTAGCGTGAAGCGGGTTTGAATACTACCGATGTTGGCTAAGTAATCAAAACGGGTTCTACCGCCACCTCCCATACGGCTGTCACGCTTATAGTCAAAGAGGAACGGATTTCGGAAAAAGCTATGATCACCGTAGATGGTCGTCTGGTTGCTCAAACGATCTGACCACTCGTAGTTGTGAGAAAGACCCAATAGCAGGTATTTTTGATCTATGCCGGCATTAGATGCTACGGATCCCTGAACAAACTGATTACCCGGGCGTGCCTGTCGGGGGTTTTCATTGTACTGGTCTATGTTAAGACCTCCGGGAATGTCGTACTGTAGGTCAGAATAAAGAAAATTTGCGGATACTTCTCGTTTCTCAGACAATTCAAAACTGCCGTGCAACTGTATCACATCCCTTTCAAAGTTAGTATGCTCCCGATAGCCGTCTGATTCCTGATGCGCATATTTGAATGAATAGGTAGCGTTTTCATTGACTTGGTTTATAGTAGTAGCGTATCGCTGCAGGCCATAAGAACCCAGCATTGCCTCAGCACTTACGTAATCCTTGCGTTGCCGGGAACTTTTGCTTTGTATATTGACCACACCGCCAGTACCTGCGCCATAAATACTACCTGCCGGACCTTTGATAAGTTCTATTTTTCCCATGTTACTGACGTCCAACAGGTTGAATGCGGTGCTTCCTGAAGGTTCAGTAAAAGGAATGTTATTCCAGTACACTTTTACGTTGCGTACACCAAAAGGAGCACGAAGCATACTCCCGCGGATAGCGATGCGGTAACTGCCTGGCGAACGCTGTTCCATGCGTACGCCCGGAACTGTATTAAGGGCCGACACAATTGATGTTTCGTCAAAAGCGTTGATTTGTTGGGGTGTAACCAATGCCACTGCTCCCGGAGTCTGGAGTAACTTGCGATTGGCATCGTAGCCGATGACTGTAATTTCATTAAGAAGTTTGGTATCTAAGGAATCCTGTTGTGCCATGATCGGACTCACTAAAAACAGGGTAGCCAGGCAGGTATAGATGGTTCTCATTCTCTAAAGTTATGGTTCTTCATCTGTTCAATCAAAGAAAGAGACGAGAACAAAAAATGTTATTAAGATAATCAGATATATGTAGGAAAGCATTCAGTCTACCTGCCAGCTAATTCGCACTTCCTGCTTACCCCAGTCTCTGGCCTTCTGGATGTCATTACCCATGTAGATGTCAATTTTTTTAGTCCAGCGTTTATTCATTTTATCTAACACTCTGTAACGACCAGGTAATCCTTCAATTTTGACTCTGGTGCCGTGCTTGATGCCTTCAACCTGAAGAAGATCGCGGGATACCGCTATGGCCTTCATCCCGGGTTTGAGCTTATCTCCCCAGGCAGTAGTGAAAGGATCACCTTTTTTCGTTTGACTTTCAACGGAATTATAGGCGGTAGCAGTTACATCCATGGTTTTTGTTTTAGCACAGGAGGCCAAAAGAACCATTACAAATAGTGAAATCAGGAGTTTATTAAAAGTTAAAAGTCTCATGATTATAAAGCGGTTTCTTGTGTCATGGTAGGATTTAATTAACCCCTTTATAAAAAAATATGTTCAAAATAAGCTCTTTTGAACGGTCTGCTGTACCGGGCTGGGCGGTTGAATTTTCAGGTCGAGTGACGCATTTAATTGTTTAATAAAATAGATTGATAGGTCTACGCAAAGGTGTTCCTGCGGCTGGTGTACAAAGAAATACAATTCTTGTAGACCGTAGTCTATCCAAACGCTAATTCTTTCAATCCAGGTATCCAAACGTGAAAAATCAGTGGGGTGAAGGGAATTACCGACAAAGCGAACTATTTGTCGGGGATGGGGTACCTCCATGTGCACTACATCGCGCCGACCAGCAGTATCTGTAATGACTGAACTCAGCCTGTACTCTTGCAGCAGGTCAAAAGCACGGCCGGTAATCTTGGCATTACTAAACCACGCCGGATGGCGAAACTCTACAGCTAATGGCAAGTCCTGAGGCCAACGTTCCAGATAATTGAACAATTTTCTACCATGACGATGAGGTTCAAAGGTAGGGGGCAGTTGCATAAAAGCTATGCCCAGGTGATCACCAAAACCGTAGAGGGCCTCCTGAAAAAACTGAGTGGCTTTCAGGGAGTCCCCAAAATCCTGACTATGGCTAATACTCTGGGGTAACTTTGGGCAAAACCTAAAATGATCAGGTACTTTTTTCTTCCACTGTTGTACCGTTTTTTGCGTGGGGATGCGATAGTGTGTGGTATTCATTTCCACAGTGTTGAACTGTTGGGCGTAGTGGTAGAGGTAATCTTTTTGTGCCGTACCCATTGGATAAATTTTGCCCAGCAGACTTTTTTCTGACCAACGGGCTGTACCGATGTATACGCTTACCTCATGGCCAGCAGGTGCGGCTTGCAAGACAGTGGCATTACGCTGAGAATCCTCGGGAAGGGTAAAATTCACATGGGTAATGTTCTTTAGTTTACCAAAATCCATGTTAGTCAATAATTTAGTTATGCTGATCAGTAGTTATTTTTATGTAAACCCAACTTGTTAAGCTTTAGAGTAGTTTTAGTTCAAGCCGGATAAAAGCATGCGATAACAACTCATTTGACAGCAAAAATACGTATACCAAATACTCGTATGGCCTGTGTTGTTAATCATCGTTAAAGCTTTTAGGTTTACAAAACTTGATATGCGCTACTTTTTACCAACGGCCATACTTTTTCTTTTTTACAACGGTACTTTTGCCCAGCTAGGTCAGCCGCAGGTATTTGATTTTCTGAACTTTGCTCCTTCCGCTGCTGTGACTGCCCTGGGCGGCAAGCAAGCGATAACATCAGTAACTGACAGTGCGGCCATGCTTATCCCTGGAGTTTGGCTTGCTAATCCAGCTACTAACCACAGCCTCACGTCACCGCAGGTAGCGCTAAGCTATCAACCTTACTACGCCGATATTGACTTTGCGACTTTTACTTACAATCAGCCGGGGGAGCACCAGGGCAACTGGGGACTCGGCATTCAGTTTCTAAATTATGGTTCTTTGGAAAGCTATGATCTTACGGGTATACCAGTGGGTACTTTTTCTGCTCAGGAGTACGCCCTTGTTTTTAATCGCAGCCATCGGTTAGGACCTTTCCGAATGGGCTTGAACGCCAAGTACGTTTCATCCCAGATAGCAGCCTATGGTGCTTCTGCCTTGCTTTTTGATTTCGGAGGAACATTTATCCATCCGGTACACGACCTCAGTGTTGGCATGAGCCTCAATAACCTGGGTTTATTCTTAAATGATTACACTTCATCCGACCGTAGCCGGTTACCCACGGACTTAACCCTGGGTTTGACATTCAAGCCGCGATATATGCCATTTCGCCTGTACGCCACTGGTTTTTACTTTTTGAATCAGCGTGATGCTTACTTCAGCAGAGATAACAATGAAAAGCCCGGATACGTTAACAAGATACTAAGGCATGTAAACCTGGGTGGTGAAATCCTGATTGGCTCTAAGCTGAGTTTTTTAATGGGATATAATCATCTGAGAGCTAATACTTTACAACTTGAACAAACTAGAGGCGGAGCGGGCCTGTCTTTTGGAATTTCGCTGCGCCTCCGTTTTTTACAAATAGATTTTTCCCGAACATTTTTCCATGCAGCAGGTGGTATAAGTCATTTTACGCTAGCCGCTAAGCTGGATAAGCTTATTGATCTCAAACGAAACTAGTTCTATAAATACATGTTAGAAGCAAATCTGACCCCCCGACAAATTGTTGAAGAGCTTGATAAATATATTATCGGTCAACAGGATGCTAAAAAAAACGTAGCGATTGCACTCAGAAACCGCTGGCGGCGTATGCAGGTCAAAAGTGAGATGCAGAAAGAAATCGTTCCGAATAACATCTTAATGATTGGTACCACTGGTGTGGGTAAAACGGAAATAGCCCGACGCCTCGCTAAGATCGCGGATGCTCCTTTTACCAAAGTAGAAGCTTCTAAGTTTACCGAGGTTGGATACGTAGGCCGTGATGTGGAAAGCATGGTGCGTGATCTCGTGGAGCAATCCGTTAATCTGGTCAAGGCCCGCAAAAAAGAAGATGTCAAAGAGAAAGCCGCTGAAGCCGTAGAAGAAGTGATCCTGGATGCTCTGATTCCTCCGGTGAAAGGTAATGCTCCTAAGCCTGCTACTCCTAAGATTGGTTTTGAAAAAGACGAGATTGACGAAAATATGAGTGACGCGGAACTCAACCACCGCACGCGCGAGCGTTTCCGTGAAAAAATAAGGAATGGCGATATTGATGATCGTAAGATTGATATCAATATCAAGCAGAGTTCTTCACCTG
>CAZZGE010000138.1:0-12049 GCA_964653665.1 uncultured Porifericola sp.
TTATGCCGCCCAACCGTCCGGTCCTTAATCCTGATAACCTGGGAGGTTATGCCGGTAACCGTATTATTGACGAGCAGGACGCGAACAACCCGGTAGGGCAAGCTAACCTGTTTGATGACTTTACCACCCGCTACCGGGCATTGGGTAATGTGTATGCAGAGTTTGATATCCTGGATAATATGACCTATCGCCTCAATGCCGGTGTAGATTTCATCTACGGTAACCGCTACGAATACATTGCTCCTTACGAGTTTGGTGACAGAAGAACTCAGCCGTTTGCCACACTCAGTGAGGATAATGCCTATACACTCTCCCCGCTGTTAGAAAATACGCTGAATTATAATGAAACCTTTGGTAAGCATTCAGTGGGCTTGCTGATAGGATATACCCGTCAGTCTTTTGAGCGCCGCTCAGCGGTAGCCCAGGGTAGAAATACTGCCAACAGTGTAGTGCGGGTGTTGGACGGCGTCAACGATGTACCCCGGGTAAACGGTAGCCAGCAGGAATTTGCCCTGGTCTCTTACCTGGGTCGTCTGACCTATGACTTTGATGGTCGTTACCTGCTGACGGCGAACATTCGCCGTGATGGTTCCTCACGCTTCGCACCCGGTAACAAGTTTGCCTGGTTCCCTTCAGCATCTGTGGGATGGCGTATCAGTGAGGAAGCTTTTATGGAAAATGTAGACATCGTAAGTGACCTGAAACTAAGAGGTAGCTGGGGACAAACTGGTTTTCAGGAAATTGGTAACTATACTTTCCAGACCGTACTTAGAAATACGCTGAACTATGTGTTTAACGGAGAGCAACGTACGGGTGTAGCCCAGCGTGCTCTTGCCTCACCCGACGTACGCTGGGAGACTTCCACACAAACCGATATTGGATTAGATCTGGGCTTGTTTGAAAACCGACTCCTGATCAACGCCGACTATTATATCAAAGAAACCGAAGATATACTGGTACCAGTGCCGCCTTCACTCTCCACCGGAATTGGTGGTGCGCCGACGCTCAATGCAGGTTCAGTAAGGAACCGAGGTTTTGAACTGGCGGCAACATTACGTGAATCTGCCGGCGATTTCCAGTATAGCATCACAGGTAACTTTGCCACGATAGATAACGAAGTACTATCACTGGGCGGAGGTCAGCCCATCATTGGCGGTAACGTGAACGTAACCAGGGTTACGCGAATCATTGAAGGCTTCCCTATCGGACACTTCTTTGGCTATGTTACGGACGGTATTTTTCAGACACAGGAAGAAGTAGATGCCCATGCCGAGCAGCCTAACGCACGTCCGGGAGATATCCGCTTCCGCGACCTCAATGATGACGGGGTCATCAATGTGCAAGATAAGGATTATATCGGTGACCCCATTCCCGATATCACCTATGGTCTGACGCTGAATGCGAGCTATAAAGGCTTTGATTTCAATGCATTCTTCCAGGGAGTAGAGGGGGTAGACCTGTACTACGGCTACCGTTACTTCATGGAAGGTATGCTGCGCACCTTTAATTTTGAGCGTCGTACCCTCAACCGCTGGACAGGTCCGGGCACTACCGATGAAATTCCTCGTGCTGTAGGCGCCGACCCGGCAGATAACGCCCGTGAGTCTGACCGTTTCATCGGTGACGGTTCTTTCCTGAGAGCCAGGAATATAACCCTGGGGTACTCTGTTCCTGAAAATACTTTGAACAACATTGGCAACGGCTTTATCAATAGAGTCCGTGTATATGCTACCGCTCAAAACCTGTTTACCATTACTAATTACGAAGGGTATGATCCGGAAATTGGTGCACAAAGCAACAATCCTGAGCAGTTTAGTCGCGGTAGAGGTATTGATAATGCAAACTATCCTCAGCCCCGTTCCTTCTTGTTTGGTGTGCAGGTTGAGTTTTAACCCATAATAAAATCTTAAAATGAATAAGATAATGAATAACACTAGATTCTATATCAAAACACTATTGATTACGCTGCTGACAAGCTTTGTCTTTGTCACAGCTTGCCAGAACGAAGAAGACTTGCTGGACAAGAATAATCCTAATGCGGTTACTCCGGCTACTTTTTATGAGACTGCCGATGATGCCATTCTTGCTGTAACGTCTGTGTATGCCGGATGGCAGCAGATAGACCTGGCCCAGCGTTTCTATTTCTTCGGAAATGATATGCCTTCCGATGAGAGCATCGGTACCAATAACCTGCAGGCTACCCTGCGCCAGATGTTAGAATATACCTGGACAGCTAACAATGAAGTGATCACCGGTATGTGGAGAGGTTATTATACCGGCATCGGGCGAGCCAACCGGGTGATCAACGAGTTACCTGATATTGAGATGGACGAAGCGCTCAAAACCCGTTTACTGGCAGAGTCACGTTTTCTGCGGGCAACTTACTATTTTGATGTCGTAAACAAATGGGGCGGTGTACCTTTAGTGACGGATGCCCCCGACGGACCTATCTTCCAGCCCCGTGCATCTGAGTCTGAAGTATATGATCTGATCATCGGGGACCTGGAGTTTGCCAAAGCTAACTTACCCACCTTTGATGAGTACCCTGATGCTGAAAAGGGAAGAGCCACTAGTGGAGCCGCTACCGGTTACCTGGGTAAAGTTTACCTCTATCAGGAGCGCTGGGCTGATGCAGAGGCTCAGTTTATGGAAGTGATCAACGGTCAGCATGGCCCTTATGAACTGGTAGATAACTTCCGTTGGAATGGTATTGGCGAGGAGCAGGAGCCTGCCGCTGAAAACAGCCCTGAGTCACTCTTTGAGGTGCAGTTTCAGGATAACCTGGGCGGACAGTGGGGCACTGATAACCCCGGCGGCGGTGAGGCAACCTTCCGCGGTGTGGAGTATGCTTTTGCCAGCTTCAACAACGTGCGCCCCAAGCCCGCTTTTGCCAACCGCTTCGAGCTGGGAGATCCCCGTTACGAGCAGACCTTCTACGACAATGGTGTGATGACCATCTTTGGCCCCTACAGCAGGGATACCTATGGCGACCAGATCGCCTGGAGAAAGTATCACAATTATGATATCCGTGATGATCGTAACCAGAGTTCAGGTATCAACTTCCGCCTGATGCGTTTTGCCGACGTGCTGCTGATGGCAGCCGAAGCCAAGCTTAACAACGGTAAGTCTATTAATGAAGTGCTGGAACTGGTGAACCGGGTACGTCAGCGGGCGATTGACCAGAAAGGAAATCCTGATATTGAGCTTTACATGCCGCGTACGTTAGATAATGAGTTGTCACTCTATCCTATCCCTGAGTATCCCGCCAACAACCGCGAGCAGGTGATGGAAATCATTATGCATGAGCGAGAAGTGGAACTGGCGGGTGAGCAGCATCGCTACAACGATCTGCGTCGCTGGGGACTGGACGATGATGCCGCCCTAGCTGATGGTAAGCCTTACGTGACAGGACGACACGAACTATGGCCTATCCCCCAGCAGGAAATTGAGACGAATCCTGAAATTTCCCAGGCAGACCAGAATCCCGGTTACTAATCCATTTTTTCACTTAAGCAACAACATCAATGATTATAAAAAGCATTTTTAAACATATGACAAGGGTGGTAGCCATGGCGCTACCCTTCCTCATCCTGACCAACTGTCAGGAAGACGAGGTAGAGATTCGTGATAAAGGTGGCTTACCAGTAGTAAGTGTGCTTAATAGCTTTGAAAGCGAAGGTAAGTTCAGTACTTTCTATGAGATCATGACTGAACTGGGCGTAGTTGCTACTTACAATGGCAGCGGCCCGAGTTATGAATACACTATCTTCGCGCCTACCAATGCGGCATTTGAATCCTTCTTTGCCCGCTACGATGTGTACGATGGTATCGCAGACGTACCTGATGCAGTCCTCTTTGACCTGCTGGAGTATCATATTGTACCCGGCGCAGTAGGTTCGGGTGATCTGGGTAGCGCACAAACTACAGTTCAGGGTGCTGATATTTCTTTTAGCAACGGGATGATCAATGGTACTGCTAATGTCACGACGGCTGACCGGGCTGCTCGCAATGGATTTGTGCATGAGATAGACGCGGTGCTTATTCCGCCTACCCTTGGACAGCAAACCATTCTGGAAATTGCTGCCGGTGACGAAAACTTTAGCTCCCTGGCTGCTGCGGTGAGTCGCTTTCCCGATCTGGTTGACCTGATAGACGGTGAAGATGGTGCTTACACAGTGCTGGCGCCCACCAACGCTGCCTTCAGTGCTTTACTGCCAGCACTTCCTTACAATTCACTGGCTGAAATTCCTGATCCACTGCTGAGAGTTGTGCTGGAATATCACCTGCTGGATGGTGTCTTTACTTCTAATACAATTGCCGGCCCACAAGTTACTTTAGGACAGGAATCACTTGATCTAAACCTGGACCTGGTGAGTACCCCTGATGTTGGTGCCACCAACGGAGTAGTGCACGTGCTGGATGAAGTTTTGCTACCTCCCAGCATTGAAACATTAGTCGGTGAAATTCTTCTGGATGATGACTTTCAGACGCTGGCCGCTGCTCTGGTTAAAGTAGATCTGACCACGCCCCTGAGCGAAGGGACATTTACCGTTTTTGCTCCAAACGATGCAGCTTTTGAGAACGCCGGTATTACGGATCTTGAAGCTGTATCGGATGTAGCACTGACCAACATCCTGACGCATCACGTCTTGGCTGCGGAAGTGCCTTCAACTGCGATTGAAGCCGGACTTACCCAGACCCTGAACGGAGCTTATGTTGATATTAGTACCGATATGGGTGTCATGGTCGACATGGCTACTGTCGTGACGCCTGATATTGAGTCATCCAATGGTGTGATCCATGAAATCAATAATGTACTGACACCTCCTGTTAATGATATCGTGACACTGGCTGCCAATACGCCCAGCCTTTCTACGCTGGCGGCAGCCGTTGAAAAAGCGGGACTGGTAGAAGACCTTCAGGGCGGAGGGCCATTTACTGTATTTGCGCCGGACAACGATGCTTTTGAGGCACTCTTTGACCTGCTGGATGTCTCCGGACTGGACGACCTGACAGCCAACCAGCTGCGACCGATCCTGCTGTATCATGTGGTAGAAGGAAGGGTGATATCCTCCGAGCTTCCTAACGGCTTTGTCTCTACACTGAATGAAAGTGCATCAATCAATATCAACAACGCTGTATTTACTATCAATACGGCTACGGATCAATTGATTGAACTGGGAGACGGTACTTTAAATGTACAGGCTAATAATGGTGTGGTACACATCGTTGACACGGTGCTGCTTCCATAACTAGGATAAATTCTTAATCCATTGAAAAGCCATTCGGGGAACCGGATGGCTTTTTTTATGGTGCTTCTGCCGGGCCGTAGTGCAGGTCTATCCGAAACTTATTATCGGTATCCGTCAGTTGTACCGGGCTTTCGTAATCTAACACGGAGAGCTTCTGAGAAAATAATAAATCTTCGCCCAGGTTCTGGTTAAACTCATACAGCACTACGTACCACTCTTCCTCTTCCATGGTGATGCTGTCTTGCTCAAATCCCCAGGTTACCGGCATTTCCGTTACCTGTCGGCTGCGGGTGCTCCGGTAAGCAGGAAAAGTGCCCTGGAAAGGCCCAAAGCGAAGAAAAAGCCGAGGCCCTGAGGCACTGGAATAGGGGAGGGCTCGCCCGTCGTAGCTACTGGCCTGCTGGATCTCAATTTTCTGGAGATAAAAAGGGCCCTGGGCTTGCTGAACGACTTCTTCTTCATGGCAACTGATTATCATCAGGAGCATGAAGCAGGCAGTAGTGATGCGTTTAATCTGTTGCATACGAGACTATTGATTACCGGCAGTAAGTGGTTTATGGGCAGTATGCTGATCTTCAAATTCCACCGCAGGAAGATCTATGATCTTTAGATTTTCATCACCTTCAGTGAGCTGATAAAACCGGTCGGCTGCGATATCCTCAAAATACTGGGTACTGGAATTGGGCCACTGTACTTCTAGTTGCTTGACCCGATCGGTGGCACCCAGCCCTACCTCAACGCGTAGGGGAGAGGCACCGAAGCTCCCACCGGAGCCTACTACCCGGTATATTTTTCTTTCTTTTCCCTGATCTTCTACCGTCAGTATCAGCCGTGTACCGATCGCCGCACGATTACTTTGCTGTCCCCACAGCTTCAGGTTGATCCAGTGGTTTTCGCCCTGGTAGGGATTGAGAAAAAAAGCATTCTGGTACACATCGCCCTGGAAAGCACCTCCCATAGACATGAGCAGGTCCTGGTCGCCGTCGTGATCCAGGTCGGCAAATGAAACGGCGTGTCCCTTTTGCAGATGCCCCACGCCAGCGGCGGCCGTTACATCAAGAAAAGCTTTTCCTTCATCGTTGCGAAACAACTTATTGGGCATGATAGAACTTAAGCTGATGTTCCCGGTTCCCAAGTAAAAGTCCAGCCAGCCGTCATTGTCAAAATCTCCGTAGTTAGCTCCCATAGAATACATGATCTGATTTAGCCCTAGGTCGGCAGATACATCGGTAAAAGTACCGTCCTGGTTGTTGCGGAACACAAAGCCTTTCTCTGCGGTATGAGCCTGCCCTAGATATTCAGCCGCTATATCTTCGGTGATAGAGCCCTGCCCGCCACTTCTGAGGTAAGATGCGGCAAAAATATCTAGCCAGCCGTCGTTGTCGTAGTCAAAAAACCAGGTAGTGAAAGTGGACATAGGAGCATCCAGTCCTGCCTCAGGGCTTACGTCGCGGAAACGAATTTTCCCATCACGATCTACCCCTTTGTTCCGAAAAAGGAAGTTACGACCCTGGTTGAGGCTACCCGTAGATACGTAAATATCCGGCCACCCATCGTTATTGTAATCCCCGGAAGTAACGCCTTTGATGTAATGCTGGGTAGGGCGGAAGCCAATCTGGTTAACCTCCACACCAGCAGTTTCGGCCACATTGGTAAAGGTGCCATCCCGCTGATTGATGTATAACTCGCTCCGGTGAAATGATTGGACACCTGTACTTTCGTTACCGATAAAAATATCTAGCCACCCATCCTGGTTGAAGTCATTCCAGGTAGCCGTCTGGGTAGGGTGAAAAGAAAGAATGCCGGCTGCCTGGGTGACGTCAGTAAAAGTACCATCGCCGTTGTTTTTGAGTAGTGAGTTAGGATGGTTTCCGTGTTCTCGCAGCCAGGCGCCCCGCAGTATGAATACATCCAGCCAACCGTCGTTATTGTAGTCGGCCTGCAGCATGTTGAGCCCGCCGTACAGGCCATTGAGATTGGCATGCTGGGTTTTTTCTGAAAAGGTGCCGTCAGTATTATTCACGAAGAAGCGTAGTTGGTCCTCTTGCCCCCAGGCAGAGATCAGGATATCCAGGTAGCCATCGTTGGTAAAATCGTCAACGACCAGCCCTCCCGAAAGACCACGTATGTCAAAGCTGATGAAGGGGGCGATATCACGAAAAGCTTGCACCGGCTGTTCGGATTGAAAAGCAGAATCAGGTACGAGCCATTTGGCAGGTACACCCTCCGGATGTTCTCCCAGCGTCATGTAGGCAATGTTGAGCAGCCAGCGGGCTTGCATATCCTCAGGATACTTATCCAGGATACGACTGTAATACGCTATGGCTTCACGGGAGCCTTCTTCCTTTTTGTGAAAACCAGCTGGCTGCAAAGGAAACAGGCAGGAGGCCGACGTATGGTTGATGATACAGTTCTCCTGTTCACCCAGGCGCAGGTACGCAAGCGCCAGTTGGTGTTCCAGCCCGGTGATCATGGCCGGGCTTAGAAAACCGTAGAGTTGGTCCTCCTCTTTTAATTGCAGGAGCTGCTCAAAGATTTCAGCTGCTTTACGGGATTTCCCAAGGTGCAGCAGATCTACGGCTTTTTTGTAAAGGTAATTGGGATTGTCCGGTTGACGCTGTAACAGGCTATCATAATGTTTAACCCGTGTCTGGTTAGCAAACATATTTTCATGCGTCGCTGACTGTTGAGCCGTTTGTTCCAGCAGTTGCAGCATATAGGCATGGCTGGCTTTCTCGGCATCGGGTCCACAGCCAGATGCCAAAGCGAGCAGACAAAAAATAGATGTGATTTTCAGACGACAGACATTCATGCCAGGATCAGTTCACAATACTGGAAATCAGGGTTTCGGGGCTGATGGTACGGCTCTCTCCCCGGTAGTCAAAAATCGTTACTTGCTCGACACCTTGCCGATCCAAACACCATTTTCGACTGGTCTGGGAAAGGTAGCCCTCACCGTAATGAAATTCCTTGCGGTACTGGCTTCCGTCAGTCAGGGTAACTTCAGCATAGAAATCGTCATACCGTAGCGGGATGATGACCATGTCCTGAGGTAACTCAGAAAGGGTATAGCTTTTCAGGCTATCACTGTTGGCAGAAAATAGGTAATAAGGTCTTTGCCCTTCTCCAATCAGCGTAACAGCTGCTTTGGCGTCAGTATCCACAAAAAAACCGCTTTTCTGCATATCCTGGTGAATGAAGCCACCCTGACCATTCCCCAAAAATACGTAACCGATGCTGGCATCATACCAACCGGTACTGGCCTCAGCCGCATAGGAGTTACCCACGGTCAGCAGGTCGGTGTGCCCATCTCCATTGACATCCTCAGCCAGCATGCCATAAACCGGGGCAAATTGTGCCTGTAGCGGCAACTCACGTATGTTAAATTTACCATTGCCCATATTCTCAATATAGCTGCTTTCCATGGTTTTACTGCTCAAGACAGTGGCACCTTCCAGATCCTGCTCCGTAAAAGCATCTGAGAACCGGGCACTGCCATAGATATCGTAGCGGGGAAAGCGCCTTCTCATATCTACGATCTGCTCAATCAGAGCATCACGGGGAGGGTCCAAGTACTTTTCGCCCATGATGTAGCGCGCCATGATAGGGTCAATCGTGTTGTTGAGGTCAAAGTCCTTGACATACAAACTGATCGGCTGTCTTTCGGAGGCTTTGTATTTAGTATTCAGCCCCATATTACCGACCACAAAATCCACATCTCCATCCTTGTCAAAATCCTCCGCTATCAGGCTGTTCCACCAACCATTTGTGTTGACCAGTCCGGTCTGAGGTGTACGGTTGATCAGTTTTCCTGCTTCATTGTGCATAAAGGTGATCGCCATCCATTCTCCGCATAGCAGAAGATCAGGCATACCGTCATTATCGTAGTCGGTCCAGAGTGAAGCGGTGATCATGCCAATATTTTCCAGTTCGGGAGCAACTTCATTAGTGACATCAAAGAAACTACCTTCGCGGTTTTCTAGTAGATAAGAACGGGGAGGAAGGGGATAGTGATGGGGGCGCAGGCGGCCGCTTACGAATAAATCCAGATCACCATCCTGATCGTAGTCGGCGGCGGTAACACTGGAGCCGCTGGACATGATTTCTGGAATCGCGGCTTCGTCCCGAGAAAAGTTTCCCTGTCCGTCGTTGCGATAAAAGCGATCCAGGTAGGCCTGATGGCCTTCGTAGTATTCGTTCCCACCGCTGACAACGTACAAATCCAGATCGCCATCCTGGTCGGCATCAAAGAGCAGGGCGCCCATGTCTTCGCTCATCACGGCATCGTTCATTGGTTGCGCCCGGAAGCTTCCGTCGGGCTGCTGTAATTTTATGACAGCAGGATACTCTTTGGCACCTCCGATAAACAGATCATCCAGACCGTCTCCATTGACATCGCCTACTGCCAGGGCAGGGCCATCTTTAGAATACATGCGGGGTAGTAATACCTGGTACTTGAAGTCTACGAAGTCATTTTCCTGGTGGTAGTGGGTTGGATTTTCTCCTTGGATCAGCAGTGGCTGGGTAGATGGCGCAGAGGGTAGTGCTATCTTTTCGGCCTGGGCGAACTGTAGCGAAAGGCGCTGATTAGCAGGAATATTTTTCAGCAGTTGCTTTTTTTCGTCAGGCCATACGATCAGCAGGGAATCTACCTGGCTGTGCGAGCCTAACCCAAAGTGAACATCGGCTTCCAGCGTTGACTTATAGCCTCGGTAGGTGGTGTGGTAATGATACTGCTGATGGTCATCGTACCAGATGGTGATTTTACTACCCTGCCCGACGCGATTATTTTCTGGTCCTTCCAGGCTCAGGCGTAGATAATGATGATTTAGCTTTTCAGAAGTATTTTCATAGACGAAGGCCGGATCATTGATATTGTTGGTTACCAGGTCCAGGTCACCATCGTTATCCAGGTCAGCGAAGATAGTACCATTGGAAAAGGAGGGTTTGGCAATGCCCCATTCTTCTGATTTGTCAGTAAAAGTGAGGTCGCCGTCGTTCTGGTAGATATAGTTGTGGATCTTGACAGACTTAAGCCGTGAGGTCAGGGCTTTCCTTTTCTTGTTACGTGTTTCCTGAGAGCCGAACTGAGAGGCAGACGATTGGTACATGATATAATCTAGGTCGGTGACATCTTTTACGTAGCCGTTGGTGATCAGTAGGTCGCGCAGGCCATCGTTGTCGTAGTCGGCAAAAAGGGAACTCCAGCTCCAGTCAGTTTTGTAGATGCCGGCCAGTTGTCCTATTTCACTGAAGGAAAGACTTCCGTCCGGAGCAAAGCCATTATTGAGTTGTAGGGTATTGCGTACATACTGTGGGGTGTAGTCAAAGCTCAGATTTAGCAAGAACTTGTCATAGTTCATTTTGCCCAGCATAGACTTCTGTCGTTGGTTGTCTTCAGGAAGCATATCCAGCACGACGATGTCTACATAGCCGTCGTTGTTGTAATCGGCTACGTCGGTGCCCATACCGTTATGGGTCTGGTGCTTCAGGTATTCGGGCGCCATGTCTGTAAAAGTACCATCACCCTGGTTGATCCACATCAGGTCATTGGTGATGAAGTCATTGGCGCAGTAGATGTCGGGCCAGCCATCCATGTTGAAGTCATTAACGGTAATTCCCAGACCATAACCTTCTTTAAGAATATTAGCCTCCCGGCTTACATCAGAAAAGACCGGGTGTCCGTCAGCGCCCGGACCATCGTTACGGTAAAGCCGGTCGTTGCTAATGCCTTCTCCGTTAATTTTTTTGGGACGTGTATTGTTGTGGTTGAACCCTTCCATGCCATTGGTGAGCAGGTACATATCCAGATCGCCATCCCGGTCATAGTCCAGAAAAGCTGCCTGTGTAGAGTAGCCGGCATCATCCAGACCATAGGCGGCACTCATCTCTCGGAAAGAAGGAATGCCATTTTCATCACTACCCTGGTTAACGAAAAGCAGGTTACGACTGGCCTCCTGATCAAATTTATTGGCTACACTCACGTAAGCATCCAGCCAACCGTCTTCGTTGATATCTACCAGCGATACGCCAGTACACCAGCGGTTGATATCCACACCGGATGCTTCTGTAATATCTTCAAAGTGAAAATCACCCTGGTTGAGATAAAGACGATTGGGTACCATGTTCCCGGCAAAGAATAGGTCCTGCAGGCCGTCGTTATTAAAATCACCGACCCCTAGCCCGCTGCCATTGTAAATGTAAGCGTAGTCAATGACGTTGAGGGTATCGTTTTCTTCAATATGATTGATAAAGCGAATACCACTTTGCTCGGGGGCCACTTCACGAAAGAGGGGTGGCTCTTCGGTAACTGAGGAACATGCTATGCTGACCAGAAGGGTTAATACCAGACCTGTGCCGGGCTTCCAAAAAGAAATCATAATATGGGTGTCGTGTTATTCACATTAAAAAACCTTCTTATAGAAAGGTAACACTTTTTCGTAGTAAACCATAGGGCACTGAACATTGAAAACCATTCATCAACAGCCTTTCAGCGTACTGGACAAAAGCCCTAGTAGACACGCATATTGCAGCCGGCTCTCAGCATTCAAGAAGCCTACCTAAGGGACTATGATATTGGTAAGGGTTACAACTTTGAGAAAGTTTCCACAACAGGTGCACCTTCCAAAAAATTGAATGCAAGGCTTATGATGGTATCGGGGAAATCTGGAGATGATATCGAGTACGAAATAATGCGAGTTGTACCGGCTTTTAGGAGTTTGAAGTCCTGGGAATGGTGGCTTGGGTTCGTTGAGAGCGTGTTTATTCCAGGGGTAGTAAATATGCTGTAATCTTAA
>CAZZGE010000139.1:0-11948 GCA_964653665.1 uncultured Porifericola sp.
AAAGACGCTGATCTGGTGCTGTGGAGTGACAACCCGCTGTCTATCTATGCTAAAGCTGAGAAGACAATGGTAGATGGCCGCATTTATTTTGACCTGGAAGAGGATATAAAGAAGCGTGAGATGATTGAGGCAGAAAGAGCTCGCCTAGTACAAAAAATGCAGAATGCTAAGAAAAATGGTGCAGCCACACGTCCGCCTTCGCGTGAACTGGAGCAGCTTTTTCACTGTGATGACATTTACTTCGGTAGTTACATTCACTAATTTGGACCAGTCGCCCTGCTCCTGTAAGATGACAAATATCTGTAAGGGCCCCTGGCCTGAACTTAAAATTAACTTTCTGAAAAAGACATAAACATGCATCAGATCATCAAAAATATAATAACTACCTGTCTAAGCCTCTTCCTTCTGGCAGTAAGTGCGATGGCGCAGGTGCCTGCTCCCGGTGATCCTCAGGAGCAGCCGATCATTTTGTTGGTAGCAACAGCTCACCTGGGCAACAGAGAAGTGATTGAAAACGCTGCCGTGGCGTTTGAAGATGGTAAACTCACCACGGTGGGTGCCGCTACTGAGTCCGATGATATGGACCTTTCCGGCTACGAGCAGATTGACCTGGAAGGCAAGCACGTTTATCCTGGTTTCATCTTACTTAATACCGATCTGGGACTCAAAGAGATTGGCGCCGTACGAGCTACCGTGGATAACGAAGAAGAAGGTGGTTTGAATCCTAGCATACGCTCCATTACCTCATACAATACAGATTCCGAACTGATCCCTACTTTCCGCTTCAATGGTGTATTAGTCGCCCAGATTGTACCCAAAAGTGGTATGATACCGAGTTCTTCTTCTATCGTACATCTGGACACCTGGAACTGGGAAGATGCTGCCATGCTTACCGATGATGCTATTCACCTCACTGGCCGGGCCGTTATGCCATGCAGTTTGGCTATTCCACCTACACGGTAAATCGGGTGCCTAATGAGCGTTATGAAAAGCAGTTGCAAACCCTGGAAGATCTCTTTGCCGACGCCCAGGCCTACCGGGAAAAGGGGGCAGACCGTGAGCCTAACCTCAAGCTTAAGGCGATATTGGGTGTCATAGATGGCAGCAAAGCTCTGCATTTACAGGCGGAAGAAGCGCGGGAGATCGTAGAGAGTATCAAATTTCTGCGGGCACAGGGCGTAAATAACATCGTACTGGTAGGTAGTACGAAGCACACCTGGTTACTGATTTTCTGAAAGAAAATGAGATCCCGGTGATTGTAGATAATGTACATCGCCTGCTGGAGCGTCCGGAAGAAGATGTAGACCAGCCGTATAAACTCCCGGCTCTGTTGCATAATGCTGGCCTGCTGGTGGGGCTTTCTTATGATATTGGCATGAACTCCCGTGCCTGTAACCTGCCGTTTCTTGCTGGAACAGCAGCTACCTACGGTATCAGTAAAGAGGAAGCCCTGATGCTAATCACTCCCAACAATGCTAAAATTCTTGGCATTGATGACCGGGTAGGTACGTTGGAAACAGGTAAAGACGCTACGCTCTTCGTTTCCGACAGTGATGCTTTAGATATGCAGGGCAATATAGTGGAGCATGTTTTTATTGGTGGCCGTAAAGTGCAGCTGAATGCTATGCAGCAGCGGCTTTACGAAAAATACAAGGAGAAGTACTCGGCAGGAGAGTAGAACGGCCATAAATGATAAGTGAAAAAGTCTGACAATGTAGCATTTGTTGAAATAAGCGCATGATATAACGGGGAAAAGTCTTATCGAGATGTCACGCTGCAGGATCGCAGCGACTGATTTAGTAAAAAAATAAGAAAGGCAGCTTCATAGATTGAAGCTTCCTTTTTGCATTTTGAGCACTTTTAAAAAAGTGTACTGGGCTGAAATTTACCCCAGGTGCTTCTTCAGGAACTTCTCCATCTCTTCGTAAAATTCAAAGCGGTTTTCCTCATTGCGGAAGCCGTGCCCTTCGTTCTCTTTCACCAGATAGTCCACCTCTATATCTCTTTTTTTCATGGCTTCCACGATCTGATCAGATTCGGCCTGATTTACGCGGGGGTCTTTGGCTCCCTGGGCAATCAGCAGAGGGGCTTTGATCTTGTGCGCCTGTAGTGCCGGGGAGGTGTCTTCAAACTGCTGCTTCATCTCTTCGGGATTACCCACCATCTCGTACATCATGTCTAACATGGGCTTCCAGTAGGGAGGAATGGTCTGCATGAAGGTAAAAAGGTTAGAGACGCCGACATAGTCTACCCCGCAGGCGTAAAGGTCAGGGGTAAAGGTAAGGCCGGCCAGCGTTGCATAGCCACCATAACTTCCGCCATAGATGGCCACTTTTTCCGGATCGGCGATGCCTTCATTTATCAGGTACTGTACGCCGTCGGTGATGTCGTCCTGCATCTTGAGCCCCCATTGCTTAAAAGATGCCTCCCAAAATTCTCGTCCGTAGCCAGTGGAGCCGCGGTAGTTCATCTGCAGCACCGCATAGCCCCGGTTGGCCAGGAATTGTACTTCCGGATTGAAGCCCCATGTATCGCGCACCCAAGGTCCTCCGTGCGGATTGACCACCGTAGGCAGGCTTTTGGCATCTTTTCCCTGTGGCAAGGTCAGGTACCCGTGAATCATCAGGCCATCCCGGCTCTGGTAGGTGACCGGCTTCATTTCAGCCATTTCCTCTTTTTTGAGCCAAGGACTCACTTCTACTAGCTTTTCTAGCTTTTCAGTTTTCTGGTCATAAAAATAGTAGGTACCCAGTGTACGGTCGCTGTAGGTGCAGACGATGAACTTATCTTCGTCTTTGTTGCGGCTGGTGATGGCGATTTCATCGTCGCCGAGTTGTTCTTTCAGCCACTGGTAGCGTTTTTTGGCCTCCTCGTCCAAAAAATGACGCTCCGACTTCCACGTGGTATAGCTGATACCGGTTAGCACTTTGCGTTTATGAGAATAGGACAAGCGGCTGACATCTACCTCCGGATGCTCAAAGATTTTTTCTGTTTCTTCACCACGCGTCGTATCCATGATGATGATGGCTGACTTATCACGGCCAATATTAGAGGTAGCAAATAGGTTTTTGTTGTCAAAAGTGAAAAAGAGGGGAGAGGCACTTTCTTTAAAATTGGTGGTCAGCATAGGCTGAAATTCCTGTTCCTCGGTTTCCCGGTGCAGAATGGTGGTATTGACCCCGTCGGAAGTAACGGCTACCCTAAGTGCTCCATCGTGGTCGGTAAGCCATCCCATGATATTACCGGGATTTTCGGCGATCATTTCCATATCACCGCTGGCCAGGTTAAGGCGGTAGGCATCAAAAACTTCAGGATTACGCTTATTCATCCCGATGATCACTTCGTCAGGAATGTCTTCCAGGTCGTCAATGATCTGGGTGCGTACATTGTCAAACTGGGTGAGCACTCTTTCGTTTTGCCCATCTTTGTCTACCACTGTGATGTAGTAGTTTTCGTCGCCGCCGTTGTCACGCAGGTAGACAATGCGCTCGTCGGCCCAGAAATAGCCGGCTATATCACGCTCAGTTACGCTGGTGATCCTTTTAGCTTCATCCTCACCGATTGGTTGCACATGGATATTCATGCGGCCCTGGTAAGGGGCCATGAAGGAGATATGCTGGCCATTTGGCGATAAATCAAAGCCGGATTTTTCCGGGTTTCTGAAAAATTCTCTAACGGGTATTTGTCTGATTTGGGTCATTGAGTTGGTTTATGAATTAGGGGTCTCTTCAATAGCTTGCTGTAATACCTCCCATACATTTTCTGCCACGATCTCCTGGCCTTTTGCCGTGGGGTGTATACCGTCCGATTGGTTGAGTTCCGGTTCTCCGGCGACATCTTCCAACAGGAAAGGGATGAGCATTACGTCTTCTTCTTCGGCAATAATAGGATAAAGTTGCTGAAACTGTTCAGCATATTCAGGACCCATGTTGGGAGGGACCATCATCCCTGACAAGATAATTTTTGCATTAGGATTGGCTTCTTTCACTTTGTTAATCATGGAGCGTAGATTACGGTTGGTTTCTTCCGTAGGTATTCCGCGCAGTCCATCGTTAGCGCCAAGTTCCAGCACAAAAATATCGACTGGCTGCCGTTCTAGTACCCAGTCCAGACGAGAATTTCCGCTGGCAGTGGTCTCGCCGCTTAATCCAGCATTGACCACTTTATAATCCAGGGTCAGCGAGTCCAGTTTATCCTGAATCAGTGAGGGGAAAGATTCTTCTGCTTCCAAGCCGTAACCGGCAGTGAGGCTGTTTCCATAAAAGAGTATTATTTTTTGCGCCGACTCCTCCTCGTCGCGACTTTCGTTTACATTGGCGCTAGCAGTTTCAGCATCGATGCTATTTTCTTTTACTTTTTGCTGGCCGGAAGGTTGGCACCTTAACAACAACACAGAAAAACCCGTAAGCAATAGAGAAGCAAAAAGGCTGTTCGTACAATAATATAGGTGAATATTTGTCTTCATTGTTAGCGTATTCCTAGGATAACTTGGTTGCTTTTTTCATTAAACCTATACTAGGCCACAATAGTTAAATCTCGCAAGAAAGCATAATATTTTATGTCATCAATTCTGGAAGTTAAAAACTTGTCTAAAATCTACCGCAGCGGAGATCATCAGCTTACTGTACTGGAAAATGTAAATTTACACATAGAAAAAGGTGAAACCTGTGCCATTGTCGGCCCTTCCGGAAGTGGGAAGACTACCTTGCTAGGCCTTTGTGCCGGCCTTGATCGGGCCAGTTCCGGCTCAGTAAGTCTAAATGGCATCACCCTGGATCATCTGGACGAAGACCAGCGGGCAGAGATAAGGGGTAAATATGTCGGATTTATCTTCCAGAGCTTTAATCTCATGCCTACGCTTACTGCCTTGGAAAACGTAATGGTACCGCTGGAACTGCGAGGAGACAAAAGTGCTGGTAATATTGCCATTGATCTGCTGGATAAGGTAGGACTGGTGGCTCGTAAAGACCACTTTCCTACCCAGCTCTCGGGAGGCGAGCAGCAGCGCGTGTCTATTGCCCGGGCATTTTCCAACCAGCCGGATATCCTTTTTGCCGATGAGCCCACTGGTAACCTCGACGAAGAAACAGGGGTGCACATAGAGCAGTTAATTTTTGACTTAAACCGGGATGCTGGCACCACTCTCGTACTGGTAACCCACGATATGAACCTGGCGCGTAAGACACAGCGGATCATCAGTATCAAAGGCGGTAAAGTAGCCCAGGATATCAGAAACGAAAAGACCAGCAGCAAATCAGACTAACGATATTTTTTTCATGACCTCATCTTCTCCCTCTTTCAGTTGGCTACTAAAAATGGCCTGGCGTGACAGCCGAAAAAACCGATCCCGGCTTCTGCTTTTCATGAGCAGTATTGTGCTGGGAATCGCTGCGCTCGTAGCGATCAACTCCTTTAGCGATAACCTACAGCAGGATATCGAAGGTGAGGCTAAGGCATTGTTAGGGGCTGATTTAGTTGTGGAAAGCCGACAGCCGATCACCCGGAAAACTGAGCAATTTTTTGATTCTTTGGGAGCTAAAATATCCCGTGAAGTGAGCTTTGCTTCCATGGTGCTATTTCCTAAAAACGACGGTACCCGGCTGGTGCAGGTGAGAGCTCTGGAAGGTGATTTTCCCTACTATGGCGAAATAGAAACGACTCCCGCTCCTGCTGGCCGGGAATTCAGAGAAAAGATGAAAGCCTTGGCTGAGAATACACTGATGCTGCAGTTCGATGCTGAGCTGGGTGATTCTATTAAAGTTGGAGAGCTGACTTTTGAATTACAGGGACGCATCCAGAAAGTGCCCGGGCAGGCAGGCATTACTTCTACTGTAGCACCTCCGGTCTATATCCCTATGCAGTACCTGGAAGCAACGGGACTATTACAGAAAGGGAGCCGACTGGAGTATAAGTTATTTCTCAAATTTGAGGATGGTACCGATGTGCCGACTTTACTATCTGAAGTCATAGAACCTTACCTGAGAGAGCAGGGACTTCGCTTCGATGATGTAGAAGAACGCAAGGAAGAAATAGGCGATACCTACAGTAACTTAACGGGTTTTCTCAACCTGGTGGCTTTCGTAGCCCTGTTATTGGGCTGTATTGGCGTGGCCAGTGCCGTACATATCTACGTAAGGGAAAAATTACTTTCTGTAGCGATCCTGCGCTGCCTGGGTGGTAAAGGGAAATACGGTTTTGGCATCTACCTGATACAGATCACCATAATGGGGCTGATAGGGTCGGTGCTGGGGGCAGCACTGGGCGCGAGTATACAATTTTTACTGCCTGAAATCTTTGCAGGATTCCTACCGGTAGAAGTAGACCTGATCCTTTCCTGGTCGGCAGTCATCCAGGGTGTGGTGATAGGGCTGGTTATTTCTATTCTTTTTGCGCTGCTGCCACTTCTTTCTATCCGAAAGATTTCACCCTTACGCACCATCCGGGCATCGCATGAAGAAAGCAAAGAACGTGATCCGCTGCAGTATATCATTATTGGATTAGTGATCCTGTTTGTGGGATTGTTCTCCTACTTCCAGTTACCTAACTGGGAAGAAGCGGTATTTTTTACGTTAGGCGTCCTTGCCGCATTTCTAATGTTAGGAGCCATCGCCTATACGATGATGTGGGTGGTAAAGAAGTACTTTCCCGCATCTTGGAGTTACATCTGGCGGCAGAGTCTGGCTAATCTTTATCGGCCTAATAACCAGACACTAGTACTTATTATTACTATCGGGCTGGGTACAGCTCTTATCAGTACGCTTTTCTTTGTACAAAGTCTGCTTCTGGACAAAGTAGAGGTTACTGCTGAACGTGATCAGGCTAATATGGTCCTCTTTGACATACAGGACGATCAGGAAGAAGAACTGGTAAAACTTACCCAATCCTACGATCTGCCTGTGCTTCAGCGGGTTCCCATTGTATCCATGCGCCTGGCGAGCATTAACGATCGTACGGTAGAAGAAATCAGAGAGGATACTACTTCTAATGTAAGGGGTTGGGTACTGAGAAGAGAATACCGCGTTACCTACCGGGATAGCCTGAAAGAATCAGAGACGCTTGTAAAGGGGAAGTGGAGAGGCCAGGCTGCCTCGCCTAACGATACAATCTGGATTTCGCTGGAAGATGGTATCATAGATGATATGCGAGTGGATATTGGTGATAAGGTTACCTTCAACGTGCAGGGTGCCCTCATTGACACCTACGTAGGGAGTATTCGCGAAGTTGACTGGCAGAGGGTACAAACCAATTTTTTGGTTGTTTTTCCTAAAGGAATTTTGGAAAAAGCCCCTAAGTTTCATGTGCTAGTAACTCAGGTAGATTCAGACGAGCAAGCGGCAAAGTTTCAGCAGGCAGTGGTCAAACAATTTCCCAATGTGTCAGTCATAGACCTTCAGCTAATTTTGGAGACAATTGATGAAATTATTGCGAAAGTATCTTTTGTTATACGCTTTATGGCCTTTTTTAGCATTATCACCGGGATACTGGTGTTGATCGGTTCAGTCATTATTTCAAAATTCCAGCGTATACAAGAGAGTGTATTGCTTAGAACCATAGGAGCAAGTCGCCGTCAGATATTGAATATCAACGCTTTAGAGTACTTTTTTCTGGGGAGTTTGGCTACATTAACTGGTGTGTTGATTGCGTTATTAGCCAGTTGGGCACTGGCGTTTTTCAGTTTTGATACACCTTTTACACCGACAGTTCTACCGGTGTTGGTGACTTATCTGGCTGTCACCGCACTGACTGTTTTTATTGGGCTTTCCAATAGTAGAAGCATCGTTAATAACCCCCCACTAGAAGTTATGCGTAAGGAAACTTAACTAATACTAATGGTTACTAAGCCGAATTAACTTAAGTATTTCAAAAAAATTACATGAGTAGTTAATGATATTCTTAGGATTGATTTCGTCTAGGGTGTTACTTTAATTTACACAGTAATTAAACAGTAATTACTCGCAGATGACAACCACAGATTCCAAGGAATTATTTGTCCAACAAAGGCTCAATAACAACTACTCTGATGCTGATAAAATAGTCTGGAAAGTATCCTATGGCAGCGCTGTTCTTCTGCTGATCGTATCTCTGCTGTACGATCAAATTTTTGTAGGACTTCTGGGTGTTACTGCCATCTTTTTGTTTTTGCTTGTGTTGGATAACCTCATTCAACAACGCACAGTCAAAAATCTGATGATAGGTCTTGTAATGGCGATTTGGCCTGTTCTGACGGTAATCGCGACTGCGCAGCTCTACGAGATGCGTTTCATTGCGCTGGCCTTCATTCTCATTCTCGCCACCTACCAGGATAAGCGGCCGGTAGTTTTTGCAGGCTCAATTACCGGGTTGTTTATGCTCATTTACTCAATTCCAGTTATTGAAGATCTCGCTTTTAAGGATATGGCTCTTTACCTGATACGAGAAGAGGATGCCAGTTGGGAAAGGCTTCTGACTTCGCTGATGATTGTATCAGCGATTACGACGTCATCAGCCTGGCTAGCTACCTTGCTACGAAAGCAATCAGTAGCAGATGCTCAGAACGAATTTAGTAACACGGAAAGGCAAAAAATCCATGAGAAAAACAAGCAGTTTGCGGCCAGCATTTCACAGGGAAACTTTAGCTTCCAGCTTGAGAAGGATGATCAGGAAAAAGACGCACTAAGCAATGCGCTGGAGGAGATGAGAAAAAACCTTAAATCGGCTGATGAAAAAGAAAAGCAAGATAGGTTTATCAATGCAGGATTGGCCGAAATTGGAGAAATTCTCAGAAGAAATAACGAAAGTATAGAAAAACTTACAGATGAAGTCTTGGGTCATCTGGTTAAGTACCTCAATGCCAATCAGGGCACCTTATTCTTGCTTGAAGGCCAAGAAGGAGAGCGCGTGCTCAAGCAGTATGCCTGCTATGCTTTTGATAAGAAAAAATTTATAGAGAAAGAAGTGAAGGTAGGGCAGGGGCTGTTAGGACAATTGGTGCTGGAGAAAGAGACTATGTACATGACCGATGTACCGCAAAATTATGTCAATATCACTTCAGGATTGGGACAGGCAAATCCTTCCTGTATCCTGCTGATACCGCTCATGATTAACGAAGAAATTGTGGGCGCTATGGAGTTGGCTTCTTTTCATCCTCTGCAAGACTACGAAATTTCTTTTACCGAAAAAGTGGCAGTCAGCATAGCTTCTTCTGTGTCATCAGCTCGTGTAAATCAGCGTACGCAATTCCTGCTGCAGGAGGCCCAGAAACAGTCCGAAGAGCTCAAAGCACAGGAAGAGGAGATGCGGCAGAATATGGAAGAGCTTACTGCCACCCAGGAAGAGATTCAGCGCAAGTCGCTGGAGATGGAAAACAGGATACAAGCGATTAATGCCAGCGGTATTGCATCCATTGAGTATGAACTGGATGGTACTATTATTTCAGCAAACGGCTCTTTCCTGGAGCTTTTGGAGTATCAACTGGACGATATTGTGGGAAAGCACCACAAGATATTTGTGAGTCCGGAAGTGGGTGCTTCTGAAGAATACGCTCAGATGTGGAAAAGGCTGGCTGAAGGAGAAAAAATTGATGGTGTGCTGGAACACTATACTCAATCGGGTAAGAAAGTTTACATTAAAGGAGCCTACACATCTATCCTGGACATCAATGGAAAGCCAGTTCGGGTAATTAAACTGGTCACTGACATTACCGAAAATTATAATCTCATTCAGGAGGCACAGGAGAAGACCCAGCAAATTGAGGAGCAGGAACGAGAGATACGGAAAAGTCTGGAAAAGATGCAGGCACTGCAGCAGGAATCTGACAAGCGGATGCTGGAAATGGAGTACTATATGGACGCCCTCAATACGTCCATGATTACGCTGGAACTCAATGTAGAGGGCCAGATACTGAATGCAAACGAGTCTTTACTGAATACACTGGGGTATGAGGCAGAGGGAATTCTAACCATGAAGCACGTTGACCTGATGTATGAAGATGATGTGCTTCTTTCTCAATACCAGGAACTATGGGATCAGGTACGCTTGGGCAATAATACCCACACAGTAATGCGAAGAAAGACGGCGAAAGGCGAAGTTCGCTGGTTCCGTTCTTATTATTTTCCAAAGGTAAATGCGCAAGGTAGTATAGATAAGATTATCGAATTATCCTCCGACTTTACGAAAGAAAAAATTCAGGAGGAAAAAATATTACAAAATGAAAAAATTCTGCACGAGCGCGTAAAAGGTATAGAAGATAAGGCGTATGAGCGAATTGTAAAGCTCAAAAAGGAAATGAAACATAAACTAGCTGAGAAAGACGAAATCATCGCATCACTTGAAAAGAAATAATCCTCAAACCATTTTTTATTCACTTTAACAAACTGAAAACATGATTGATTTACAGGAAACTGCTCGCATTAAAGAAGCGATTGAAAACAATCCGGCTGACTTTGAAAAAGCTATTGAAGATACAGATCTGGCCATCTGTATTACCAATGAAGACCAGCATTTTGTGGCTGTTAACGACAATTACCTCAAGCTCTACGAATTTGACCGTGAAGATCTTATCGGTCAGCATTTTTTGAAGGTAGTTCCCCAGGAAACCCAGGAAGAACTCTCTGACCTACACGATAAGTTTATTGAAATTCAGATTGAGATGATGAGAGACTGGGAAGTACTTTCCAAAACAGGCAAGCGCATGCGCATCAGTGTGGATGCTGGTTTTTCTGATAAGATCCAAGATGTACCACACAAGATTACTTTCGTTCAGTTGGAAGAATACGTATAATTTTTTTAAAGTATAGCAAACTCCGTGACAGTCCTGGCTGTCACGGTTTTTTTATATGCTACGGTATCCTAAGCGCTTCTTTAGATCCTTGATGCTCTGGTTGACTTCGGTGAGTTGAGGAATTAGTCGTTGAATGCGTTGATAGGTTTTCAGGGCTTCCTCATTTTCTCCACGGATTACGTGGATTGAGGCCAATCCGGATAGTGCTCCGAAATGCCGGTCTTCCAACTTGAGCGTCTCTCTAATATCCTGCATGGAAGCCCGGAGGTCACCCTGCACAAAATAGACAGTAGCTCGCTTGTTCCATCCCTCAGCAAAGAGTGGCTTTTGCTGGATGATTTCGGTAAATAACGCGATTGCTTTATCGTAATCTTCACCATACATGGCCTGCACTCCTTGTTCCATAAGCGTATCTATGCGGGGATCAGCATGGTCTGCCCACAATTCACGTATTCTTCTTTGAGTACGGTGTATTGTTTGCGTTTGATTGGCTACTTTAAGCTGGGTGAAGAGCTGGTCTACTTCCTGCCCGGTTTCCGCATGATGGGTTTTCTCCTCTACACCGATGTTGAATCCCTCATGTTGGCTCAAAAGTTTGTAGTCCTGGCATGAAGAGAGTCCCAAGGCAATGAGAAGCAAATATGTATATTTGAACATGATAGGTCCTGGTTAAAAAAGTAATTGCCTTTTTAACTCAAAAACCAGGCTTATGTTAAACACTACTGGACTACGCGCAGGATGAATAGGTAATTGCTGCCTCATACTTATTCCTCGACACCTGATGGTTGCATCCCCGGCTGAGGTAACTCTTTCATTTTGGTCTTTTCCTTTTCGCTGGCTACGATTTCCCGCACATCGGCCAGTAGCTGCTTTGCATCGTAGACGATACCATCTTTAATGGTATACTTTACGCCGCCTACGCGTTCCACTTCATTCTTCTCATTCAGTTTGATGGCTCCGGTGCCGTAGAGCACCTTAAGATTAGCCAGCGGATTTTCCTCTACTAGCAACATGTCGGCCAGTTTACCAACTTCAATGGAGCCGATCTCCGCGTCACGGCCCAGTGCCTCAGCACCTTTGAGTGTTGCTGCCCGGATCACTTCCAGAGGATGGAAGCCTGCTTCTCGCAGCAACTCCAACTCACGGATGTAGGCAAAGCCGTAAGTCTGGTAGATAAAGCCGGAGTCGG
>CAZZGE010000140.1:0-11933 GCA_964653665.1 uncultured Porifericola sp.
GGCAGAAGCGGACTCTGAGATTGTGGCGGGTTATTTTACGGAGTACAGCGGTATGGTGTTTGGGCCATTTTTTCTCGCTGGGGTTTTTAAAAAACCCACCAAACGATAGCCGAAAAATTTTCCCGCAAATAGTCCCCCCGCCGCTGCCGAATAGTATCCACTCCTGATCATCTTTGGTGTAAACCACTGGCGACATATAGGTCTCTTTTCCGTCAGGTAGGGTATCGGTAGCCATCACTTTGCCGTCTCGAGAGCTGAGCAGCAGCATCCTACCGGGCGGCCGGTATTGTTCATAGGGTTTTTTGCTGACATCGCCCCCTTGTGCTACCATCAGATCAGGCAGACCGTCTCCATCCTGGTCAGAGATCAGCGCCGGCGTGTAGATATTGTAGAGGGGAAAGTCTGGTTTTTGATCCTGCTCAAAATCCCAAATCAGTTTGCCATCAGCACCATTTACTGCCCTAAGCTGTCCCGATCTTCCACTGATAATAATATCCTGCGTCTGATCCTGATTGATATCCAGTAGTATCGGGGTGCCAAAAAGCTGGTCGGTGGCACCTATTGCCCACAGCACTTCACCATTATGGCCGTTGATTGCAATCAGCGCAGTGTCAGTAGCTTCAAACTCATTGGCACCAGCCGCCAGGATAATGTCTTTCACCCCATCGGCATTTAGATCAGCAGCACGAGGAGAAGATAAGGTGCCTATTCCGTTAAATGATCTATCCCACTGGGTTTTTTCGGATGAGCAGCTTAGTGAAGCAGCAGTTATAGTTAGAAAACATATCCAGAAAGTAGGTAGCGATTGCATAAGAAGCTTTGGTTCAAAAACTTGAATATTTCAAAAAAAAACCGCAAGTTAAAAGCCTTGCTAGCAATCAATATTGTGCACTGGTTTAACTTTTATAAGTCATGTATTAGCTGCATCAATTTACATGAAATATCCTCTAATTCTATTGATAAATCTTTTATTTATTGGTTGTGATACGCCGAAAGACCAGCTTTTTGTACTGCTCCAGCCGGAAGAAAGTGGTGTAGGCTTCACCAATTCATTATCTACTTCTGATACACTCAACATACTGACCTTTGAATACATGTATAATGGGGGAGGGGTTGCGATCGGCGATGTTAATAATGACACCTTGCCCGATATTTTCTTCACCGGAAACATGCAGACCTCCAGGCTTTATCTGAACGAAGGCAACCTAAAATTCAGGGATGTTACAGAAGAAGCCAATCTCATCACTGACAGGTGGTGTACCGGGGCTTCTATGGCTGATATTAATGGAGATGGAATGCTTGATATTTATTTGGCAGTATCCCAAAGCAGCCGTGCGAGTGGACGCAAAAATTACTGCTTCATCAATCAGGGAAATCTACGCTTCCAGGATCAGGCAGTAGCTTTAGGTGTAGCCGATACGGCATATTCCACGCATTCTGCGTTTTTGGACTATGACCGAGATGGTGATTTGGACTTGTACGTTCTCAATGCTACCAGTGATGATCTGAGCCGTAGCCTAATCCGCTCAAAAATCACTGATGGCTCGGCCTCCTCCAATGACCAGCTTTACCGAAATGATGGAGATAGATTTACCAAAGTCACTTTAGAGGCTGGAATTCTTCAGGAAGGTTTTGGCCTTGGCGTGGCCGTTCATGATTTTAATCATGATCATTGGCCAGACATCCTGGTGACCAACGATTACCTCAGCGACGATCTGCTGTATATCAATCAACGGGATGGCAGTTTCCGGGAAGAGTCAGCTCTTTATTTTGATCACATCAGTCACTTTGCTATGGGAAATGATGTAGCCGACATCAATCAGGACGATCTTGCAGATGTCATCACCCTGGACATGCTACCTGCTGACAACTATCGTAAAAAAATGATGTCGGGAGAAATGAACTACGACAAATTCGTGTACTCGCTGGATTTCGGTTACCAGCCCCAGTTTATGCGTAATATGTTGCACCTGGGCCGGGAAGTTCCTGAAAATAAGAATCCTGCCTTCAGCGAAATCGGTGCCTTGGCAGGTGTACACCAGACCGACTGGAGTTGGAGTCCATTGCTGGCAGATTTTGACAACGACGGTCACCGGGATCTTGCTATAACCAATGGCTATCGTAAAGATATTACCAATCGTGACTTCATCGTATACCGCGCCAATGTCAGAAATAAGGAAGAACTCGCTTATGCTATAGATACGCTTAGTGGGGTACCTGTGAGTAATTATATTTTTAGCAACCAGGGAAACCTGCAATTCAAAGACAGAACTAAAGAATGGGGCATGTTGAGAGCGTCCTATTCTAATGGGGCTGCCTTTGCAGACCTGGACAGAGACGGCGACCTTGATTATGTAGTAAATAATATTGATGCCCCCGCATTTATTTACCAAAATATGAGTCGGGAAAAAGGACTCCATCATTATCTCCAGCTCGTACTCGACGGTCCCGAAAATAATCCTCAAGGATTTGGTGCGAAAGTGTTCCTTTATCTTAATGGTCAAGTGCATTTTGAGTACTTTTCTCCTTTTAGGGGCTTTCAGTCTACCGTGGAGCCCCTATTACATTTTGGATTGAGAGAGATGCAGTATGTGGATAGTCTGGTAATTCGCTGGCCGGACGGCAAGCAAGAGGTAAAGAAAAATATTTCTGCAGATCAGCGGCTCAACATCAGGTATGCTGATGCAACTGAACAGCGCGTATCAACCCCAAATTTATCCGCTCAAATTTTTGAAGAAGTATCGGAAGAACTAGGCCTAGCCTTTCGGCATGAAGAAAGCCAGTATGTTGACTTTATGGCGCAACCTTTATTACCTCATGAATACACGAACCTTGGTCCGGCGCTGGCGGCAGGTGACATCAATGGTGACGGGAGAGATGACTTTGTAGTGGTAGGCTCAGCTAATAAGCCTGCATACCTTTTTTTTCAGCAGCCAGATATGACCTTCAACAAAATGAAGTTTGAACTGGATAGCCAATTCCACGATATGGGTATTTTGTTATTTGACGCCGATCAGGATGATGACATTGACATATACATGTCTAGTGGAGGAAATGAATATCGAGAAGGTCACCAACTTTATCAGGACAGACTTTACATCAACGACGGACTGGCAAATTTTACCAGGAGTAATGCCTTACCTCCGAACGCTATCAGCAGCAGTGCTGTCAGTGGGGCAGATTTTGATCGTGATGGAGACCTTGATGTATTGATAAGTGGCAGAGTGTCTCCGCTTGTATATCCAATACCATCAAGCTCCTTGTTATATAGGAACGATAGCGAGGCTGGACAGCCAAAGTTTACTGATGTCACATTAGAACTGGCGCCCCCTCTCCAAGATATTGGCATGGTATCCTCAGCAATATGGACCGACTTCAACAACGATCAGTGGATAGATCTTATCGTGCTGGGAGAGTGGATGCCCATTACCGTATTGGAGAACAGAGAAGGGAAGTTGATAAATGTAACAGATCAAAGCGGATTGGGAGAAACCCACGGCTGGTGGAATAGTATCAGCGCTGCTGATCTGGATGGCGATATTGATTATGTTGCCGGCAACCTGGGGCTCAATTCCCACCTGAAGGCAAGTAAGGAAAAACCGTTAAGTATCGTGGCTGACGATTTTGATGAAAACGGACAGATTGACCCTATACTTTTTCATTTTGCAGGTGACGAAAACCATCCGTTACATTCCCGTGATGCTATCATGGATCAGCTTTTCCGCCTTAAGTCCTCTTTTCCTACTTATCACAAATTTGCTTTGGCTCGGGATAAAGATTTTTTTGGTGAAAATGACAATACCAGTGCTTACCGAACGAAAGCAAGCACTTTGGAAAGTGTCTGGATAGAAAACCTGGGAAACGGAAAATTTGAAGTTCATTCTTTGCCAATTCAAGCACAGCTTTCTCCGCTTTTTGGCATTCAATTGAAGGACATAAACCAGGACGGTGCCGTGGATATCCTGGGTGTAGGCAACCTTTTTGCTACTGAAACCACCCACGGACGTTATGATGCGGGTAAAGGAATCTGTTTACTGAACGATGGCAAAGGAAATTTCCGCTCATTGGAGCCTTCCGAAAGTGGGTTCTTTGTAGCGGGCGATGCAAAATCACTGATAGAAGTAAATTTGTCTACAAACGAAAATGTATTCATATCCTCACAAAATAGTGATAGCCTTGAAGTCTTCAGCCCAAACCGATCTTCTCTAGCACATCAGTTCCGCCTGCAAAATCAGGATGCTTATGCTATAGTGATCAATGACTCAGGAAGTAGGAAAATAGAGTTTTATCACGGAGGAGGCTATCTTTCTCAATCATCCCGATACCTGGGTTTACAAGCTGGAGATACAGCAGAAGTTTATGATTATCAGGGAAATAGCCGCAGGATATATGGGAAATAAATTAGCTTTGATTGTTTTTATAGCTTTTCTTTTCAGCTGTCAGGCTGATGAAAAGAATGAAGAAGTAGTTTCTGAGAATAATACGATTGAACCAAAGCAAAAGCGCTTTATACAGAAAAATGCCGAAGAAACCGGGGTGTATTTTATCAACGAACTGCCCGAAGACCGTTACCGTAATATTTTGATGTATCAGTATTACTACAACGGTGGGGGAGTAGCCATAGGGGATATTAATAACGACAATCTACCAGATATTTTTTTCAGCGGCAACCTGTCTTCCAGTAAACTTTACCTTAACCAGGGAAACTGGAAGTTTGAGGATATCACCTTTACAGCTGGTATTGCACCCAATGACGGCAAAAGCTGGCATACGGGTGTAAGTATGATTGATATCAATAATGATAACTGGCTGGATATCTACGTATGCCGCTCGGGTAATTTTGAGCCACAAAACCGGAAAAACATCCTTTACATCAACAATAGAGACGGTACTTTTACAGAGAACGCCGGTTTTTATGGTCTGGATGATCCCGGCTATTCAGTACAGGCAGTATTCTTTGACTATGATCGGGATGGTGATCTTGACATGTTTCTACTCAATCATGGTATGGAATACTATGGTCGTACTTCCACACAAGGTGGTCAGCAGCGCGATCCGTACGTAGGCGATAAACTTTATAGAAGAGAAAAAGATAAAAGCTATACCGATGTGTCTGCCGAGGCTGGGATACTGGGCTTAAGCCGAAGCTATGGACTAGGTGTGGGGGTAGCAGACCTTGACCAAGATGGTTGGGATGATATTTACGTAGCCAACGATTTTTATGAACATGATTACCTGTACCTCAATCAGCAGGATGGCAGCTTTGAAGAAAGCATTAAAAATAGCACCGGCCATATCTCTTTTTTTGGGATGGGTGTAGACCTGGCCGACTTCAACAACGATGCTTTAACCGATATTGTCGTCGTGGATATGGCTGCTGAAGATCATGTGCGGCAAAAGTCTAATCTTGCCGGAGTCAGCCGCGATAAATTTCAGGATCTGGTAGATAATGGGTTTCACCACCAGTATATGTATAACAGCCTACAACTCAACCGGGGTGTCAATCCAGATGGTGAGGTAATTTTTAGCAACATAGCGCAGATGGCAGGAGTGGACAAAACAGACTGGAGTTGGAGCCCTCTGCTGGCAGATTTTGACAACGATGGCTGGAAAGATCTTTTTGTGGCCAATGGCTTAAGAAAAGATGTACTCAACCATGACTTCATCAATAACATGAATACCAGCCTGGAAAGAGCAGGTAGTAATTTTCTGGAATTACCCGAAGCTGAGGTTGAACAGATTCTGAGTAGCATGCCTTCTGAACCGGTACATAATTATATCTATCAAAATAAGAGAGGGCTTACTTTTCAGGATCAGAGCCATAGTTGGGGATTGGAAATGCCTACTTTTTCCAACGGTGCCGCATATGGCGACCTGGATCTGGACGGTGACCTTGACTTGGTAGTAAATAACCTGGACCAAATAGCAATGCTGTACGAAAACAGATCTCGCCAAGAGGATAAGCAGCACTACCTCCGGTTAAAGCTACAGGGTAGTGAGCAAAACCCTATGGCTTTGGGCACGAAGGTATGGCTTTATCATGGGGAAACACTACAGTACCAACAATTTCAGACGGCAAGGGGCTATCAGTCCTCAGTAGAGCCTGTCATGCATTTTGGTTTAGGAGATAAGCAAATGGTAGACAGCCTGAAAATGCTTTGGCCTGATGGCAAAGAGAGCGTCTATCGTAATTTTGAAGGGGACAAGATAGTCAAAGCCTCCTTTGAGGATGCTAAGGATGTAGAACAAAGTCAGCCCACTGTAAGACCCTGGCTGGAAGAAGTAAGTGAGAATTTCGGTATCAACATCCGCCATGAAGAGAATCCCTTTGACGATTTTGACCATCAATTCTTACTGCCTCATCAATTATCTCGTCAGGGGCCGGCACTAGCCATTGGCGATGTAAATGGCGACGGACTGGATGATTTTTACCTGGGGGGCGCCAAGGGTTTTGCCGGGCAATTGCTGCAACAGAATCAAGATGGTACTTTCAGCAAATTAGAAGGGCCCTGGTCTCAGGATAAGGGATGTGAAGATACCGACGCGCTTTTTCTGGACGTAGATCAGGACGGAGACATGGACCTATATGTGCTAAGCGGTGGTGTGGAGTTTAAAGTGAACGATCTACTGCTTCAAGACAGGCTTTACATCAATGACGGCCAGGCAAATTTCAGTAAATCTGATATGTTGCCCAAAGTCTTGACCAATAGTCAGTGCATCGCTGCCGCTGATATGGATCATGATGGGGATATTGACGTGTTTGTGGGAGGAGGTAGTCAGCCGGGAAGTTATCCACTGGCTGATCCTTCCTACCTGCTTGAAAGTCGCCAGGGAAAGTTGGTGGATGTGACTACCAGTGCTGCACCTCAGATTCAGCGGGCTGCCATCCTAAGAGATGCCTGCTGGGCCGATGCAGATCGGGATGGTCGTATGGAGCTTTTAGTGGTTGGTGAATGGACAAAACCTATGTTTTACGAATGGAATGAAGGACAGTTAGTTAGTTCTGATTTTGAACTGAGAAATGAGCATAATAATAGCTTTGATCTTTCAGGTTTGTGGTTTTCTATAACCCCTTTTGATGTAGATGGCGATGGAGATGATGACTTCTTACTGGGCAACATGGGGTTAAATTACAGATTTACCGCCAGTACCAAAGAGCCATTGGAATTGTATGCCCATGATATGGATGACAACGGTACCATTGAGCTTTTTCTTGCCCATAACGAGGATGGAAAACTTATGCCGGTAGACGAAAGAGACCAGGTATTTCAACAATGGAGAGATATCAGGAAACGCTACCCAAATTATAGCGCATATGCAAATGCAGAGTTGCAGGAAATACTAGGAGATGCTGTGAACGAGGCATACCATGTAAAAGCAGATACGCTGGCGCACGTGATTCTCTATAATGAAGGTGATGGTAATTTTAAGGTAGAGGCAATACCCTTGCAGGGGCAACTCTCTGTTGTGAAGGATGCTTTGTTTACTGATATCTCAGGAGATGGAAAAGAAGAACTTGTCATCGTTGGGAATTTCTATCACACCAATGTTCATACCCCTCGTCTGGATGCTTCTTTTGGTCAGGTTTTCACAATTGAAGATAATGACTTCAGCCCAGTACCATTACAGAAAAGTGGTTTTTTCGCTGCAGGAGATGTCAGGAAAATGGGCATTCTCAATACCCCAGAAGGCAGGGTAATTCTTGTCGCCTCCAATGATCAGGCGCTCAGAATATTTAAAACCTCAAAAGTAAGCGCTGATAGGCTGGAAAAGACTGACTAAAGCTCAAAAGAGAAGTTTTCTAGGTACTGGTATTGATTTAAAATAGACGAAGGCAAAGACAGTATCCAATATCTGCCTTGGGGTATTAGTCCATGGTAAAGCCGAGTCTAACATAATTTGGCACCTTTCGCCCACATTATGATCGTAAATTCTTAAAAGGAAAATGAATGTTCCAGGTATTCCTTCAAAATGAACATGGCCTTTTCCAGTGTGGATGTATGTTTTTGAACATGGGGCACAAAAGTAAGAGCGGGTAAGTTAATGTAACAACCGTACATCTATTCTGCCTTCAACCACTGAATCATCGTGAAGACCTGTCTGCGAGGCGTAGATTTCTTCTTTTTCTATTCCTTGGGCGTGACTAGTGCTGGGTGGTGAGCAGGAACTACATGGTTACTATCACCAAAATGACAAAAGTTCAATTAGTTTTTAAAATAATTAAATTACTTAAACCCAATACAGAGCTTTTTTTAACTCGCTGATTATAAGTACATTGAAAAAAAATATTCCCTTATCCGGAAAACCAGCATCTCTTTATCATTTAGGGGTGATTAACATCACACCCTAATTAAACCTGCTATTTTTAGTCACCTTACACTGAAACCAAACACAGAAACCAATAGGGTTAAATCAAATTGATATAATAGTTTGCACAACAATATTATTGTTTACTCGGTATTTATTTGACTATACTATTACCTTTGTACCTCCATAGAAATGATTAATAAATTTACCAGCGGAGTAATGCTACTACCTGCAAATTTTTTACGAGCGCTTATTTTTTTTTTACTGTTTCTCATAATTTTTCAGGATAATTTATCTGCACAGCGTCTGCTCAGATATCAGGGTCCTTACTCAACAATGAATTATGAAGGCTTAGCGCAGTTTGACTATAGCCTGGTTGAAAATGACACCATTTTTAATGGTACGTTCCAATTCCAACAAGATCAATTGAAAAGTGCGTTGGATAAAACTGCCGAATATTTTTCAATCAAGGGGAACATGAAAGATAATATCCCTGGTGAGGATTGGCAATTCACCTTTGGCGATTTTGCCACTGAAAATAAAGTGAAAAAGATCGACTATACCTTTAGGCTCAATCTGAGTGGAAAAGAACACAACGCATCAGGCAATTTTTTAGATGGTGCCCCGGATGGGGAATGGTTACATATTGTTAAAGATATTGATAATGCTGCTGTTATCGATACACTTTTCTTTAGTCGGTTTCAATTTGTGGGAGGTGTTCCCCGGAATATATTTGAGATATATAATAACAATTCACTGCTCGCCGGGCGCTTTTTGGAAACTGGTTTTGCACACGATGAGTGGGAACTATATACAACTGAGAGCTTAGAGGCCGTAGAAGTATGGGCGTTCAATGAAGGGAGATTAGAAAAGATTACTAAATCTTACAACCAGGAAAGTATACAATCGCTCATTTATCCAAAAGCTTTGAACAATCCTGAAGTAATGATTCTCGATAGTTCTTACCTGGCCATTGTACGCTTACTGGCATTGCTATCGGTAGACTATGATACTACTACCTATGAAAGCCGTATCTCTGGTCTGCTATCAGAAAATGAATCTTATTACCAAAAAATTAATGGGCTACTCAACAATTTAGGAGAAGCAGCATTTTCTTCTAATATAAAAGTGAAAGTAGAACAGTATCCATTAACTCAAAACGAGGTCTCAAAATTAGATTCATTAAGTAAGCTTTATGATGACATAAGTGCTACCAATTCCATGCTCAATAAAAATTCCCAGATTAATATTTTAAAATTAGCAAATGAAGAGGTTCTCTTTGAAGCTTCTGCATTAAACTACTACCAGGAAAAATACTTGGATCCCTTAGAAGAGGTTTTTTCTACATATAAAAGAGGGTTGTTAAAATTTATACCACGAGACAGTCTCGCAATTAAGTTGCTTCCAATAGAGGAATTACGCGAAACTCAAAAATTTGAATACGTTTGGAATGACTCAATAAGGGTCAGAAATTTGAATGAGCTTTTTCAAACTACAAGTGCAACAGGGCAAGGGTTTGCATTATTTTTTGATTATGCTGAACATGTGCTGAGTAATAGTAGCTCGCTACAAAATAAACTAAGCCAGAGACTAGAAACACAGGAGAGGCAAAAGTTATTATTACAGTTCGAGGAATCATTGATGCAAACCGTAAGTAGATTGAACGAGCAAATAGATTCCCTCAAAGACACAACTGGTGTACGAGAGCAAAAGGCGTTATCATCTGCAAAAGTCTATGTTCAAAAGGCCCTCAAGCAATACTCCATGATGGAAGAAGATTTTGAAAAGCCTTCCGAAGCTAAATTACTGACGAAGTGCTTTAGTAATATTGGTGATTTTGCGGCAGACATAGCTACGATCCCTGCTAAGGAAAAAGAAATCGCTAAGCTATACACCGACGATGTATTTAATCCTTTTACCTCAACCGTGATGAGTGAACAGGTAAAGACAAAGCTAACGGACGCTTATGAGGAAATCCTAATACCCTTTTTCCTGGATAAGTTAGAAGAACCGATTAAATGCAATTTGGTGGCGGCTTATGACAGGGCATTTACAGAACTACATCAGAAAATGAAAGAACTAAGAAAAGCCGATACTAATAAACTGGAGCGCAAGATTCAAAAAGCAGATAATGCAGAAACAATTCTTGAAATGCTAGGTATTAACATTCCGGTCAATCAATAATACCATGAAGCAACTATCTAACATAAAAAAAGGCTGGCTTTTATGTCTTTTTTTGGGAGCATCGTTTCATGGCTACACCCAGAATGAAACCAGTGAACCAGAGCAAGCTGAAAACTCTGAATTTAAAGAACCTATTACACGATTATGGGTAAACACTTACGGTAATATTCGACTCACGAATCGCTTGTTTTGGATTGCTCAAACCCATTTCCGATTTCAAGAAACTACCACCGTGCCCTTAGTGGGCCAACCGGCCCAGCTATATAACAGGCATGCCATAAGTTACCTTTTTAGCAAGAAGTTTGTGGCCAGCCTTGGTGGAGTTTTGAGGGTCAATTTTAATACAGGAGAGATCGGAGAAATGGAAAAAAGAACTGTGCCTGAGTTCCGTATATGGCATCAATACTTATTTGCTCAGCCTTTTCCTCGTATGATGGTATATCATCGCTTCAGGCTGGAGCACAGATGGACCAAGGGCTATCAGACCGACAGCGAATTCATTTTCAGGAATAGATGGCGCTACATGTTTAAACTGAAAATCCCTTTATTTAAACCAAAGCTAGGATCAAAAACATTCTACATCTCACCGGAGGCGGAGCTAATCATGCAAAGTGGTCGCGAGGTAATTGACAGTCCAATGGAAGATTTGAGATTACATGCTTCTTTAGGTTACATCATTAACCCACGCTTAACGGTAGCTAGCGGACTTATGTATAGCACTGGTCAGGAACTTTCCGGAGGTGAAGTGTTTAACCAAAAGATTACACTTAGGTTACACTTATACTTTTCTCCAGACTGGCGGAAGGTCAAAAATAAATTGCCATCTATTCATCTCACTGATTGAGTCAAGTAGGAGAAAAAAAGAGATTAATTATGCAGACGAACAAAACCAAAGTAGCCCTTTATACTTTATTAGGCATTATTACTGCTGTTGCCCTATACTTTTTTTGGCAAACGCAATCCATAAAAAAGGATTTTGAAACTTACAGAGAAGTAAATGCTCAGGACAGTACCGATATATTTATTGAAGAACTGAAAACAATTGATTCCTTATTATTTGAAGGAAACTACGACGAAGCTGCTTCTCTTTATGAGCAGAAGCTCAATAATGTACCGGATACCTTAAAAAATTGGTTGACAAATAGGCTGAACTTTCTGGATCAATTCAAAAAATATAAAAGGCAGGCCACTGCTGCAAGAAAAGATGTAGGCAAAACAAAGCAAGATTCTACAAATTTACAGGTTGAAATGCCGTTGGAAGACCCTCGGAAAATGGATTCTATCCTTTTCGTTCTCAAGAAATCCCGTTTGAAAATTCAGAACCTTCAACGTCAGTTAGAGCAAAAAGCTACCGGGGAGTACCTGACCTTTCAATCCAGCAAAGGCAGGTAGAAGACCAATCGTTACGGGCGGTTACGTTCAAAAAAGCATAGTCGCGGTAA
>CAZZGE010000141.1:0-8850 GCA_964653665.1 uncultured Porifericola sp.
TTCCTCCCCCAGCGATAATAGAGACTCTCATCAGAATACCACTCAGAAACCGAAGTATGAAAATCGGGATTATTGAGCAGTTCTGGATTCTGTAGATCTTTGAAAAAGGTATAGTAAAGATCCACTGTATTATTGTGTTCTATCTGCGATTGTGTAACCTTTTGATAAAACTTATTTCTCTCTCTTTCCAACCAAAGTTGCCTAAGCGAGTAGTAGATGTATGAATGCTCTTTAAACCAGCGCTCCAAGCCGTAGCAGACCTGCAGGTATGTGTTATAATGATAAGGCAAAAATGACTCATACGCATACTCGTTTTGCACATCACTGATATCCAGAAAGACATAGAGCTCGTTAAAATCCATTCGGATCACTTCCAGCAGATAACGAGTTTTTAAATAGTAAAGCTTGGGGCTGTAGCTGACTGCAGCGGCGTTTAGTACTTCAATTCCCTGAGCAGAAAGTCTTTGCTGGTAGATACCTGCAAAAGAATCTTCATAGGCAACGCCTACCCCTTCAGTATGCGAATCGCCCATCAGTAGTATTCGGTACTGATCACTATGCAGGGGAACTTCACGGCATTGCAAATCGCGAAAACCCAGAGAGTTGGTACGTATCTCGTAGCTAATCGGTCCCCAAGCAGTAGTCTGCTGTCGCATCGGAAGCAGAGTATGATGAAAATAGGAATGGGACGTCCGAAAATCGTGTAGGTTTACCGGAATCAGGAAGAAGCCTACCAGCAGATCGATGCCTAGTATGAAGACTAGGATTAATATAAGCATAGCAGACCAATATGATTTTCCAGCCGGATTCATGTTTAGAAGAGCGTGTAGATGAATGGAGCCAGAGCGGAACCACCGGTAAGCACCATCAGACCAGCAATTAGGAATAAAATCAGAATCACAGGGATCAGAAAGTACTTCTTTCTAACTCTGAGGAAGGCAATAAATTCAGTAATAAACTCCATATTCAACTATCTTTTTGTTTGCCAGTGAAAACGCCCGTGAAGTCGGTGCCCATATAACTACCCCAGGAAATGTGTTCTCCAGCAGGCAGGTTAAACTCTTTCCGCAGCAGCTTCATTCCATTGAACGGGCGGTAGGTTTTTGGATCATGCATATAGGAGTACACCACATCCAGTTTATTGTCATCATCCAAGTCACCAATCCAGGGAGTTGCTGCCGGATTGGCACCTTTGAACGGGCCTAACAAACGAAAGGAAGAGGGTTCGTCAAAGCGGAAAATCAAAAGATCATTCTGCATTCCAAAGATAGACTCATAGTAGTTCTTTGCCATATTTTCCTCAAACCAATTGACGCTCATCACTGCTTCATGTCGCCCATCCTGATTGATGTCAAAGGCCAGCGGGCTGCCAATCTGTAATATGCCCAGAGAGTCTATGAACTCAATCTCACCATTTTTACCGTTAACCATTAACTGGTAGGATTTTTCCACATTTGGGAAAACACCCACTCCGAAGTTGCTGAAAAAATCAGGTACGTCATCCTCATTAAAGTAGCCGACCGCGAGTGAGCCGTAAACCTCGGCTCCCGGAATCTTGAGTTCCCAAAGTAGTTCGCCACTTTGACCACAAAATGCCATCATGCGCCCATCTACTGCGTTGACTACGATATCCAGTACCTGGTCGGTGTTGATATCAGCCAGTACCGGAGGCGCAATAAAACCTCGCTCCTCACTGCTGCTGAGCTTACCTAGACCTGAAAGGTCATGCGCAAGAAAGTCCTCGTAAGCCAGCCGATAAAAACTACCCCCTAGGGTTTCCCCACCCGTTCCGAATAGTATGGTGAGCTTGCCATTTCCTTCAAGATCGGCACATACGGGTGACATAAAAGTTTCACCTGTATCGGGCATCATCATTTCAAGTAGCAGGCTCCCATCCCGGCTGCTGATGAGCATCAGTTTACCGGCGGGACGGTCTTTGTCATAATGTGGAATGGTAGCATCCCCCCCTGCACTGATGAGCAGGTCCTGCAGCCCGTCCTGGTCATAGTCAGGCACCAGTTGTGGTGTGTAAAAATTCAGAAAAACTGAATCGGGATGGTCTAAAAATACCGACGGCTGGAGATACTGCCATATCAGGTCCCCGTTCTTGCCGTCAATTGCCATAAGCTGACCCGCCCGGCCCGCCATAAATACATCTTTGGTCTGGTCCCGATTGATATCCAGGAAGAGGGCTGAGCCCACCATCTGGTCACAACCGGATACGCGCCAGAGCATCTCACCGTTTTTACCATCTACAGCCACTACCACAGTGTCGCTGCCCTGAAACTCATCTCTACCGGCTCCTAGTACCAGGTCCATCACCCCATCATCATTCAGATCAACGGGCCGGGGAGAAGAGAAACTACATTGCTTCGGCCAATAGATTTCCCACTGATCACACTCACTTTTTTCATGCAGAGAAAAAGCAATCCATACAATGCCAGTTAATAAAATTACGACCAGAAAAAACTTTTTCATCTCTTTAATTAATCACTGATTTACCTGCGTTTCTAAAGTTAGGTGTACAAATTCAGCTGGTAAAATATCTTTAAGCAATTGTTGGTTAGCTCGGGCATACTTTTCTTCAATTCGTTGTATTTGAGTTATAGTGTAGAGAGAGTCTTCGAGTTTAAGTGATCTCGCCTCCTGCAAAGCCTGGAAAGGAGCAGCTACTTTCAGGTAACTTTCAAGTTCTTCTAGTAAGGGGACATATGATTGATCGTTTTTAGCCAACTCACAGCATTCCCGGTGCAGGCCACTCACTTTGTCAAATTGATGCATAACCCGGTAAATTAGAAACAAGTTACGCAGATAAGTAGGCGTAAGGAAAGCTGTACGTTCCGGAGCCAGTTGGGGTAATGCTCTTTTGGGTAATCTTATGATGCCCTGGTGATGCAATGCTTTAAGTACCCCTTCAGCAATGAATTCGTTAGTCTTTACGGTAGGATGTACATGATCTGCGAGAAACTGATCGCCAATAAGGCCATCATCTGTCCGGTTAGCCAGCATCTTTTCCAAGTCCATTAGCCAGGTAGCAGTATCTTCTGCCAAGGACCGTATATAGTCATTCATAGCTGGTACAGCTCTCAGCGGATAGGCATCCAAGTTTAAAGCATGCGTGAAGTGGGGTCTTGCTGATGCAGGCTGTTGATTTTTCAAAAAAGCCTTGCCCAGTTCAAATTGAAGAGCAGCATGGCCACTATCTAGTGACAGCGCCTTTCTAAAATGGGTAATGGCTTGATGATATTTTCTGGCTTGCATGGCTGACTTAGCGTCCACATAATACTGCTGCAAATTCCTCAGAGAAACGGAATCATGAAAAAGACCCAAACGGGAAGCATGTGGGCGCCAGTCGCGAAGGTTAGCCGGTAGCGTCATAAGCAAAAGAGAAATACCTGCTTCCTTGGCTTGCTCTTGCATATAAAGCATATTCTCGCGGTAGGCTGCCAGCATTTGTTTTTGTCCAGCGCTAGTAATTTTTTGCTGCACATCACTTCCTAAGGCGCGGTCTAATAGAAAAGATGCAGAAAGCTGCGGTTCAAAGCCACGCTGGGTTATGAATTTCCAGCCACGCATCAGGATTCGCCCCGTGGCGAGAGGAAAATCAGACTGATCCATTTGCCGGGCATAATGGTGCAAAAACTCATTATTTCCCGAATAGAGGATGATCAGGTCGGGTTGATACTGGAGTATTTCATCAAAAATCTTCCGCACCTGATGGCTGCTGTAGGTAGATGCTGCTGCGTTGATTACTTCAAAATTATGATATGGCGCTGTGTAGTTGAGTTTCTGTTGAAGAAAAGAAGGGTAGCTCAGGGCCAAAGGATGTGGCCATCCCATAGCAGCTGAGCCTCCCAGACAAAAAATGCGGTAGGTATTTGAGCTCTTCCTCCGGTTGAAGCGTAGACTCGTAGCCATGTAAGGGTGCGCTGTAGTCCGGACATAGGTGTCTACTTGCCTTACCTTCGTTACTTCAAATGCATCTTCGTATCTCTGTTTAGCCAGATAAGCTTCCATCTTTTCCAGCAGCAAGGCTCCACCTTCAATCATGGATAAGCTTAACAAAAAGGTAAGTACGGAAAACGGCCACCGCTTCATGCGCAACAGCTTCAATGATATAGAAAAGCGGCCTGCCGGAACAGGCCGCCATTGGTTCAGAATTAAAACTTAATCGTAACCCTCATTCTGCGTCATAAGCGGGTTGGTGTCCAGTTCAGACTGAGGGATAGGCAGCCGCTCATGTAGTCCTGGAATAAAACCAACAGTAGGGGTCAAGACTTCTTCTCCCAACCCCCAACGGATCAGATCCCATGTGCGATGAGCTTCTAAGAACAGCTCTACTCTTCTTTCCTGTACCAGTGCATCAAAAAATTCTTGTTGGCTCAGGCCGGCAGGTAGCGGATCCAGCTCTGCCCGGGCTCTTACAGCATTGACAGCATCATAAGCTGCCGTGGTGGGGCCATTATTAATTTCGTTGAGGGCCTCGGCATACATCATCAGCACGTCAGCGTAGCGCATGATATGAAAGTTGACAGGAGAATCTGCTGCGCCAGGCTCTAGTTCAGCCGGTAAAATATACTTACGCTGCCCGTAATCAGTCGCTGACTGAGAAGCATCAAAAGGTGCTCCGAAGTAATCATCACCATCATTGACAATGGTGAATTCCTCACGAATATCTCCGTCTTCATAAGCGTCTACAAAATCCTGGTTAGGCTGGTAAGTACCACCAAAACCAAAGTTGATAGTTCCTTGTCCAGTGACCCCATTCCAGCCACTAATCCAACTACCTTCGTTTGAGTTTGCCCAGCCACCGCCGTTACTCTGATGCTGCACTTCAAATAAAGACTCTGACAAATTATCGTTACCCGCTTGAAACAAATCAGCGTACACCGGATGAAGCGAGTACTCATTGGAGTTGATTACCTGCTCAAAAAGGGCAGCGGCCTCTGAATAATTTTCCTGGTAGAGTTCTACCTTACCCAACAGGCCCCGGGCGGCGCCTACCGTAGCTCTACCCAGATCGGCTGGCTCCATCTCAGAACGCTCCTGCAATTGGGAAATAGCATCATTCAAATCCATTCTTACCTGGTTGATCACGTCTTCAAAAGAAGATTTCTCTTTAGCTAAGTTATCAAGACTACTAGCTTCCAGGCGGAGCGGTACATCTCCGAAGAAGGTAGCCAGTGTAAAATAATAAAACCCTCTCAGGAATTTAGTCTCTCCTATAAGGCGGCTTTGAAGGGCTTCGTCCATCTCTATTTCCGGCACTTTTTCCAAGACGATGTTCGCCCGGTTGATAGCCTGGTAAAGGGTAGGCCACATGTTAAGGCGGCGCGCATTAGTGGTATTAAAACCATTGGGAAACTGTGTCGGACGAGGTATTATGCCTGTGTCATTATTGAAGCGGTTACCAATTACGGTAATCTCAAATTTCCATAACTGGCTATACTGCAATGGATCATACACGGAGTTGACAGCTGCTAGAGCATCAGCCTCAGTTTGATAGAAAGTAGCCTCGGAAGGTTGATCCAGGGGGGCCCGCTCCAGAAAACTTTCGCTACATGCGACGTAGACTAGTGAGAAAGAAGCAAAAACTAGTAGATATATGAATATTTTTTTCATGATAAAATAGTTTAGAAATCGAGGTTCACACCGAAAATAATAGTTTTTGGCTGAGGGGTGGTTGAAAAATTGAACTTACCAAAGCCCGACCCTTCATTCCCCAACTCAGGGTCTAAGATCAGATTGTAGGGATCTTGGTTCCAGAAAGTAATTAAGTTTTTGGTACTGGCATATATCCGGAGGCGGGAGATACCGATATTTTCAGTAATGCTGTTCGGTAAAGTATAGCCCAATTGAATATTTTTTGCACGGATATAATCACCAGGAAGCACCTGGAAGTCAGGGGTACGGCCATTTCTTCCTCCACTAGCATTATTCAGCCCATTGACTCCCCACAGCATGGCATCGTTGGTGTCTCCTTCTTCAAACCAGCGGTCCAAGTTAAAACGGGCTTGGTTCTTTAATCCCGGCTCGAGTTGCCAGTTGTCATTGTTTGCTAATAAAAGTTCCTGGCCAACCGCCCCCTGGAAGAAAAGTGCGAAGTCGAGGCCCTTATACCGGGCAGTAAAATTCAAACCAATGTTCAGGTCAGGGTAGGGTGATCCTATCACAGAACGGTCACTGGGTGTGATCACACCATCACCATCAATATCAACAAAGCGCACTGCACCAGGACCAGCCCCCGGATCATAGTCACGATCAGGGTTCAATTCATTCACTGCGTCTATTTCTGCCTGGTTCTGATAAAGTCCATCGGATACATAGCCATAAAAGGCGTTCACTTCTGTACCTACGTCTGAAATTACATCACTTATCCCACCAAAGATAGGTTCTTCCCGTTCGCCCAGGGATATCACCTCGTTTTGTATACTGGAAAGATTCACAGAGGCATCCCATGAGAAAGCGTTGTCGTAGTTGCGATAGGTAGCCATGAACTCCCAGCCACGATTTTCTACGATTCCGGCATTGACGAAGGGGCTGGTAGTATAGCCAGCGGAAACTGGTAACGGTATCTGCACCAAAATATCATTGGTGGTCTTATTGAAGTAATCAGCAGTGATATTAAGTTTGTTTTCAAAGAAGCCCATATCAACACCAATATCCCACTGGGTAGTTTGTTCCCATTTGATATCTTCGTTGGCCAGTGATAGTGGTGCGGCTCCTGGTAAAATTGACTGATCAGCGCCCAGTGTGTAGCGCTGCGAAAGTGAGATACTGGGTGTAAAAGCATACAGACCGATCCGATCATTTCCTAACTGTCCCCAGCTACCTCTTAATTTCAGGTTGCTGATCGCCGCCACGTCGAAGAAGCTCTCTTCGGAGATGCGCCAACCGGCAGAGAAAGAAGGGAAGTATCCCCAACGATTACCAGGGCCAAAGCGGGAAGAACCATCTGCCCGGAAATTAGCCTGAAAAAGATACTTATTATCAAATTCATAGTTAATACGGCTGATGATAGAGTTCAGTGACCAGTCGTTTTTACTACCGCTCCCGTTGAGCGTTTCCAGGTTACCGGCATTAATCACCTGTAGGCTTTCAATCAAAAAACCGGTTACGCTGGCGTTCAAAAATTCAAATATGTTTTCTTGTGCGGTATATCCGGCCAAGGCAGATATGGTGTGTTTACCAAACGTTTTGTCATAGGTAAGGATGTTGTCCAACTGCCAGTTAGTAGTTACATTAGTATTTCTACTAAGGGCGGTTGGTCCACTAGAGTGACCTACTGTCACTAGCTGTCCATCCCATAAAAAATTGTTGCTGTAGCGGAACAAGCCATTAAAGGTAGTACGAAATTTTAGCCCTTCTGCTAACTTGAGTTCAGTATATACATTTCCTAATCCCAACCATTGATTGGTTTCGTTTTCACGTTCTTCCAAGTAATGATTGGGGCTGAAGGTAGAAAAGTCATTTGATTCCCCCGGACGAGTGGCCCCGTTCCATTGCCCATCGGGAAGCCTTTCAGGAACAACGGTAGGTGACATGGTCATCGCTCCCTGGAACATATTATTAAAAGCACCCGTACCACCAATGGCTATTTCGTTAGATCGGCTGAGCTGCAGATTTTGTCCCACAGTAAGCCAGTCGGTTAGTCTGTGATCCGTATTGATACGAACCGTATATCTTTCAAAATCCTGCCCGACCATTACTCCCTCATTGGACAGGTAGCCTAGTGATACTACGAACTGAGAGTTTTCATTACCGCCAGACATATTGATATTATGGTCTGTCAGAATTCCAGTCTGCCAAAGCTTATCCCAGTAGTTGATACCTTCGCCAAAAGAGGCCGGATCGGGGTCTGAAGGTTCATCATTCCAGACCGAAGCATTACCCTGTGCCTCAGCGACATCTATCTGGTTCTGTACCCACTCAGAGGCATTCATCCATTCCGAGCGGTCGTTAATCCACTGGGGGCCATAAAATCCGTTGTAAGATAACTTCGTCTTACCCGCTTCACCTCTTTTGGTAGTGATCAACACTACGCCATTGGCGGCTCTAGCTCCGTAGATAGCCGAGGCAGATGCATCTTTCAGTATCTCAATAGACTCAATGTCGTTAGGGTTCAAACTCTGTAGTCCTGTTTGACCCGTCAGAATTTGTCCATCTACCACAAAAAGCGGAGAGCTATTACCTACTGTACCCGCACCCCGGATCAGGATGGTAGCCTCTGCTCCCGGACGGCCGGAGTTTTCCGTGACTACTACCCCAGGTGCCCTACCCTGAATCGTATTGGCAATATTGACATTAGGAACTTGGGTAATTTCTTCTGATGATACCGAAGAAACTGATCCGGTAAGGTCGGCCCGCTCCTGCGTGCCGTATCCAATAACTACTACTTCCGATAAGGACTGAATATCAGGTGTCATGGATACATTGATTACATTACGACTGCCGATAGTCACCTCCGTAGACTGATAACCTACGGAAGTAAAAACCAAAGTAGAAGTATTTTCGGGCACTGAGAGGGAATAGGTACCTTCAATGTCAGTGACTGTTCCGATGGTCGTACTTTTGGCAACAACATTGACACCCGGTAGGGATTCACCATTCTCATCACTGACTTGCCCTCGGACAGTAAAATCCTGTGATAGTGTAATGTGACTTAAGAATAATAAACTAATAAAAAAAAGTAAGGAAGAGTGTCTTAGGTATATAAGTAATCCCATAGTGCTACAGTTTAGGTTGAATATCAGTAGTGAAGAAATGGTAAAATCAGTGTTTAAAAATCACCATTATTTTAAATTTTAGAGTTTTAATAAATTTAGAAAGTTTTTAGAAAAATGGTCTATA
>CAZZGE010000141.1:8860-11812 GCA_964653665.1 uncultured Porifericola sp.
ATATTTTTTGCAATCTCCATCACTTTTTTGACAAATGATCAGAATCAGTTTCAACCACACTGCGTTTCTCGACTTTTTCTGTTAGTTTAGTTAGATCCGCAGCAAAAGAAATATTTGTGGTTTGTTATCATCAAAAACTTTTTATCGTACTCCTCAAGGCACTTATTTTGGGTGCCTGTCAGCCTCGTGATGAGCCTGGTTTCAGGCAAGTGCCGCAGAGTGAACATCGTATCCAATTCGTCAACCAACTTAATCCCAACGACTCAATCAATATTATTAATTTCCGTTATTTTTATAATGGTGGAGGGGTAGGCATAGGTGATTTTAATGGAGATAGCCTGCCAGATATCTACCTGGGAGGCAACATGGTCTCCGGCAAAATGTATTTGAACCTAGGGGGCTTTAAATTTCAAGATGTAACGGAAGTTTCAGGAACGGTTACCGATCGTTGGGTGACAGGTGTATCCGTAGTAGATATTAATCAGGATCTACTGCCTGATCTATACCTGGGAGTTTCCGGACCATATGATGCCAAAAGGAGCAATCTGCTCTATATTAATCAAGGCAATAATGCTGAGGGCGTACCCGAGTTCAGAGAAATGGCGGCTGACTATGGTTTAGCCTTTGATGGGTTCACCACCCATGCAGCATTCCTGGACTTTGACCGGGACAACGATCTGGACGTCTACCTGCTTAATGCGGCTAATACGGAGTTTTATGGAAACCAGATACGCCCAAGTCGCAATGACGGACAAGCGCTGACCAGCGATAAGCTTTTTGAGAACATTGGAGTTGGTGAGAGCGGTCACCCTGTATTTCAAGATGTCTCCCTACAGGCTGGTATCGTTAAGGAAGGCTTTGGCCTGGGTGTCAGTATCCATGATTTCAACGGTGATTTTTATCCTGACATCTACGCATCCAACGACTACCTTTCTAACGATTTACTCTACATCAACCAGCAGGATGGTACTTTCCGGGATGAGGCCAGCAAATATTTTAAGCACCTGAGCTACTTTAGTATGGGTAACGATGTAGGAGACATCAATAACGACGGAATGGACGATATCATTACCCTGGATATGCTACCGGCTCACCGTGAAGGACAGCAAATGATGGTGCAGCCGATGAATGAGGACCGCTACCGCATGGCGCTGAAAAAAGGGTATCTGCCGCAGTACATGCGCAATACCCTGCAGCTCAGAAGAACGCATGATACTGAACATATGCCAGTTTTCAGTGAGATAGGCCAGCTAGCTGGAGTACACCATACCGACTGGAGCTGGGCACCTTTACTGGCAGACTTTGACAACGACGGCTGGAAAGACTTATTCATCACCAATGGATACGTTAAAGACATTACCAATGCTGATTTTGTAGCATTTGACATGAATGAAGCCTTCCAAATCTTCAATCCTCAGGAAAGAGACCACCGCATCCGTGAAATCTACGATGTTTTACCTGCCTTGAGAAGATCTAACTACCTGTTCCGTAATGAACAAAATCTGCAATTTGAAAATATGGCTGAGTCCTGGGGACTGGATCAGCCTTCATTTTCTCAGGGGGCAGCCTACGCTGATTTTGACCGGGATGGAGACCTGGACTTACTGGTCAATAACCTTAACGCACCCCCTTTTCTGTATGAGAATCTATCAGAGCAGCATCATTATTTACAACTTTGCTTTGACCAGCCGTACCACTTCCTGAACAGCCGCGTAGAGATTGTCCACCATGGTAAAAAGCAGGTACAAACCTTTACGCCATACCGGGGATACCAGTCTTCGGTAGAGCCATTGCTACACTTTGGGTTGGCTAAGGATACTTTGGTGCAGGAAATCCGCATCACTAATCCTCAGGGATTGATTAAGGTCTATAGCGATGTATCTGTCGATCAAAGAATTGTCATCCGCGATGAAGGATTTAATGAGAAAAACCACTCTCCTCCAAAACCAGTCCCCTACTTCAGGAGAGTTGCTCAAGCATTAGCTTCACCACCCGGGCAGGAGCAGCATACAAACACACTCAAATCTGAGCCACTGACTCCCTACCGCTATGATCAGCAGGGACCTGCTCTGGCGAGCGGAGACTTTAATCAGGACGGCTGGCAAGATTTTTTTGTAGGAAGTACGAACGAACGAGAACCTATATTTTTCTACCAGCAGGCTGACGGCAGCTTTCTTCGGGATACGTTAGCTCACAAAATGCCTCAGAATGTGCCAGCCAACTTCCTGGATATAGATCAGGATGGTGATCTGGATTTATATCTTATTTCCAGCACAGGATCTGAAACATACCGGAGCCAGCTATATGTGAATGCAGGGCTACGTGAAAATGGAACAGTCCATTGGCAACCAACAGATAATAAGCTACTGGCAAATGGTCAACCCGACCCCTTAGCTATTTCCGCGGATTACGACCGGGATGGTGATACAGACCTTTTTGTGGGCGGACATGTACAGGAGGGCAAATATCCCATGCACCGCCCCAGCCGATTATTACAAAATGAACAGGGTTCGTTTACTGACGTAAGTGAGCATCATCCAAACCTGGCTAACCTGGGAATCGTCAATGATGCAGTATGGGCAGACATCAATCAAGATCAGTGGCTGGACCTCATCATTGCTGCCGAGTGGGAGCCTCTGCGTATCTTCATCAATGAGCAGGGCAAACTTCGCAACTGGTCATCTACTTTTTCTGATTTACATGGCTGGTGGAATACCGTAGAAGTCGCTGACCTGGACGCAGACGGAGATAAAGACATCCTGCTGGGAAACCTGGGGCTCAATCATGACTTCGCCGTCTCTGATGAGTTTCCACTGGAAGTGCTGGTTAAAGATTTTGATAATAATGGACAACCTGATCCGGTATTTACAGCCTACCTGGAAAATAAAGATGGAGAGCGCCAACGTTTTCCTTTGCACAGTCGCCATGCGTTAAGCTCGCAGATCCTCAACA
>CAZZGE010000142.1:0-11806 GCA_964653665.1 uncultured Porifericola sp.
CTTTTTATGTGAACCTGATAGTTGCTTATCCTGTTTCCATGAGCGATAGAGCTGCAGTGCGATGACCAGTATCCCTATCGCAAAAATACCCTTGAGCCACTGGTCAGGAATGTAATCAGCTATGAAAGCCCCGGCAATAGCAGTTGGGACAGCGAAAACCATCAACTGAAAGCCCAGCCTAAAGTCAATAAGGCGAGCACGATAGTAAGCAAAGAAGCCGGAAAGAAAACCAAAAATCTCGGTCGCTAGTGCAGTACCAATGGCTACTTTGGGTTCCAGTTGTAGCCCCAGCATAAAGAGAGGAGAGAAAAATATGGCACCATCCGTACCACTGGACATGGCTATGGTGGCAATCAGGATAGCGATAGGAAAAAGGTACCAGTAGGTGAAAAGCGCTTGCATAGTGGTCAGGTTTCAATAAATCCTATAATAGCCCTTTTGATGGCTAATTTTTATCAGCTGGCTGACAATTGGTTGAGTTGGAGCATTTGACAGCTTTGCAAGAACTTGAAAGCTTACATTAAGCTATTTTCGCCATTTTTTTAATTCTGATCAGGTCTTTCACCAAAATCCTGGATCGGTTGTAGGTTAGCAGGTCTTCCTTTTCCAGTGACTTAAGGTAAGAGGTGACAGTCTGACGGCTGGTCCCGGCCAGCTTGGCAATATCCTGGTGGGTAAGATATAGTTTGACTTCTACCTGATCGCCCAGGCCTATCTTGCGCCCGTGGTTGTCAATCAGGTCAAGCAAGACTTTGATAATCCGGGACGAAGTATCCAGAAACTGCAGATGGATCACCTGACTTTGGAGCTTCTTCACACTCTGGCCTAGCATCTTCAAGACTGTAAAGCTAAACGCCGGGTGATTTTGAATGTACTGGTTCCAGTCCTCAAGCTCAAAGTAACAGATTAGGACATCATCCAGCGCCTGGGTGGTTTCTTCGGTATTTTCATGACCCGACAAATACTTTCCGAAAATCTGGCCCGGACCGATGATGTCCACAATATGTTCACGCCCATCTTCCATCAGGTGGGTGATCTTGACATGACCTTTTTTGAGCAGGTAAACTCGCTTCTGCTGACTGGAAGGCAGGTAAATATGATCGCCTTTACTGAAATTTTCCATACAGGCCTTTTTCCCCAGACTCTTTTTCTCATCTTCTTTGAGCACCTGGAAAAGGTTAAATTGCTCCAGATACCAGATTTTACTAAGTGTGGTAGAATTTCCCATGTGCTTTCTTGATATTATGTCAAATATATAGTGAAGACTTCAGTATAGTTTATTTGTTTCTTCCCATAGATTTGTGGCTGCTCACCCAGTCGGCAGAAGAGATGGCAGCGGCTAGCGAAATCTCGCCTGCTAAAACTACACCGGCTACAATTTTAGCCAGTTTTTTCGCTTTTCCTTCTCCATAACATCCCATTTGCGTAAGACAGGCTAAGGATTCGGCTACCCTAGCCACATCCTGTCCGGTATCAATAAACATAGTAGTGATCGCATTTACAGAATGCAGTCCATTATTATTGGTTCCGGACATAAAGGCTCCGATGTTACCTACTGCCTGGTGGTAGTCAAGTTGTGTGGCCGTTACGCGCAATTCTTTTTCTAGCACTTCTTTTTTAAATATGATTTCCGCCGTTACCTTTTTGCCTCTCCCCTGCAAGCTGTTTGTAACAGAAGGCTTCTTATCCGTGACCATATTAGACTCTAGGTAAAAGTGTCGGGCGGCAAAAGGGCTGTTTTCTATGATCCAGAAACAAGCTTCATAAGTGGCTTTGGTTACCATATTCTGCCCTGAAGCATCACCAGTATGGTAACTGAAACGTAGAAAAGCAAAAGCATTGGAAAGGTACGTTTTAATGCGCAGTAGTTGTGCGTATTTGGAAGAGGCTTCGGCTTTTTGCTGAATTTCTATAAAATGCGTTTCTACCCACTCTGAAAAGCTCCTGGCCTACCGAGCATTTGTAAACACAAACACCGGTGCCCGTTGCGTAGCATCTTGGCTAACGGTTGTGGTAACCCCTCCACCAAGGTTTACAATTTTGATACCTCTGTTGTAGGAGGCTACCAAAGTACCTTCAGTAGTAGCCACAGGAACCAAAAATTCTCTCTTTGCCCATTCTCCGTTTGTACGAATAGGACCTGCCAGACCAAGAGGTATCTGTACCGCTCCTACTAAATTCTCGCAATTGCCTTTAACCTGTTGGGGATTGAGCGAATGCTTTTTAGAGTTGTAATTCTCTTACCTGTAAAAGCTTCTGCAAAGGCGATCCTTTCCTGAATGATATCGTCTGAGTAATCATCCTCCTCATATAGAGGACTTCAGGCTGAACCTTATACAAGGTACAGTAATTCTTTTAACAACAACTGCTTTTATTATCTGACTGTACCGGCGGACATTTGACACTACCATAAGAGCAAAAGACACAGCAGTCTCCTTGCTGGGGTTTTATTATGCTATGACAGTTTTCACATTCATAAAAATACTGACAGGCATCAATAGACATGGTTTCCTCTTTCTGATATCTGCAGTTAGGGCAGGTGAGGGTGGATAAGTACGATAAATTTGTTTCCATAATTTATAAAGGGTTAAGTTTAAGGTATAGCTTCCTCCATAAGTTAGTTTCTCAGTACTGTACCAATTGTCCTTTTGAAGCACTCTTTCTAGCGATGGTCATATCAGCCATTTCAGATCCAATAATAAAAACATCAAACTTTTGCATTAAAAAATTATTTGTCCTCAACAATCTCTTTTTCAATTACTTGATAACCGGTACCATTAATGGCATGGATAATTTCTGTGAGATTTATATGAGTTGTGTCGAAAGCTACTACTGCGTCGGCATCTGCATAACTGGATTGTACAGAGATGACACCTTTGAGTTTATTTACTTCATGTTCTACGTGAGTGGCGCAACCCTGACAAGTCATTCCCTTTATAGAAAAACGAGTTTCCTCTATAAAATCTGTTTGCGTTAAGGCTATCTCCTGCACTCTATCGCTTTTACTTTGAGGAGGATAAAACCATTCCGCATAATTAGGAAAAGCCAGCATTAAAAGAGCGAAAACTGAAACAAACGCCAACCATTTTTTGGATTGCCAAAAGGAAGGTTTTTCTTTATCATCACAGGCACATGCCAGCTTATCTTCTTTTTTTGGTTTCAGTTGCTGATACCAGGCAAATGAAAGTACTCCGATGGTCAAGGTAATCAGATAAGGACGAAAAGGCTCAAGCCAAGAGAATGCCGCTGCCGTTCCGCTTGTACCTGCCACCAATGCCAACACCGGTGTAATACAACATAAGGACGCACTTACAGATGCTAATAATGAAGTAAACAGGAGTTTCTTGAATTTTTTGGTTTGCATATCAGTACACTGTTTTGATTTCAACCAATGAAAGTATAGGGTCTAATATGTTTCTGTGATCTTCTACAATTGAATAAAAGATGGTTTGCCCCACTTTTTTCGTACTTACCAATCCTCCGTCTTTAAGCTTGCGGAGGTGCTGTGAAATTGCTGGTACAGTCATTTCCAGTATATCACTCAAGTCACAGGGGCACATCTTTCCCTCTCTGTTCAAAAGGAATAGGATCTTGAGCCTGACTTCATTGCCTGATAGACTCAAAGCATTACCTACTGATTGTATTGAACTTTCCGAATGAAGGATATCAATTTTGCACTGATTTATCTGTTCTTTGTCGGCAAAAACACGGATACAGGGCTTATTCACCATCTTTACATTTAAGCATTTACTTAAATACACGGTTTCAAGTAATTAAGTTTAACTATTTAAGCAATTTCTTAAATACTAATTTAATCGTTTTGTCAACTATGAGACTTTTTGTGCTGTTTTAGATGCGTAGACTGCATCAGATTGCTAATATTTTTTATCTAATTGTTGATTGGAAACTTATATGATGAAACTACCCACTAACTTAATAAGTATACTTTGCATCAGCTTGATTTATATATCCTGTGAATCCTTGCAATCCTCTGAAGAAGACAACTGGAGTGCAAATAAAGACTTCTCCGATTACTGGTACCAGGGTGAAGTGGAAATTTCCAGCTACAAGTTGAGCCAGGCCAGATACGGCGCGTTACATGAGGGTTCGGCCGTATTGATTTTTGTCACGGAGGATTTCTCTAAAGAGAAGCATGTCAAACTAGATAATCCGGCTGAGGCAGGAGATGATGGCGTTAAGGTTATGAAGTTAAACTTGATAAAGCTATTCAACACCGGTATCTATCCTTACCCCATGATGAGTCCAGTGTTTTCGCCAGTCAACCTACAGGATCATCCTGATGCGCTGAAGGTGACGACCACTTCTCAGGAATGGTGCGGCCATACCTTCACCCAACTCAACCTGGAAGGGGATGCTTACCAGGCGCAGCTTTTTTCTTACTTTGAATCAGAAGGCGGCCAGCAGTTGGAGATGGAAAACGCGCTACTTGAAGATGAGCTCTGGAACATGATCCGCATCAATCCGGCAAAGCTGCCCAGTGGAAAAATTAACATCATTCCTGGCACTATGTACCAGCGCCTGAGCCATAAGCCGCTGCGGGTATAGGAGACCGAAGCCCCCTGTAGTAACAGAGAACAAACAGCGTGTATACTTTGACTTACCTTTCCCTGGAACGTACTTTAAGCATCCGATTTAGTACAGACTTTACACACCGGATCGTTTCCTGGGAAGAAACCTATCCCAGTGGCTTTGGAGAGAATAAACAAATGCTTACTACTACAGCTACACTTGATAAGACTTTAATGACCGACTACTGGGCCAAAAATGTCCCGGCTGATTCTGTCTATCGTGAAGAACTAAATCTGGATTAAGAAAGATGAAAAAAAACATGATCGCTATTTTTATTTTGGTGGTGCTTACTTCAGCTTGTTTTGCCCAACAGGCCAATGTTGAAAGTGGCGCCTATAACTTAATGCTCAAAGGGCTGCTGAAGAGTGATGTACCTGAAGTAGATGCTACCCAAGCTTATCAAATGCTGGAACAGGCAGTGTTTATAGATACCCGCAGCAGGGGCGAGTACGAAGTAAGCCATATACAAGATGCGATATGGGTTGGCTATGATGATTTTGATGTAGGCCGTATGGCAAGCATAAATAAAAACACCAAAATCATCGCCTACTGCTCGGTAGGTGCCCGGAGTGAAAAGATCACTCGACAGCTGCTGGAAATGGGATATGCTGATGTTTCTAATCTTTATGGGGGTGTCTTTGAATGGGTCAATCAGGAGCAGGCTGTTTATAAAAAAACCAATGTACCGACTGATGAAGTACATGCCTACAACAAAGCCTGGGGCGTGTGGCTCAATAAAGGGCACAAGGTATACCATCCCAGACCAGAGTAATTCTCAGAATCACTATCAAACCAAACAAACGATGAAACTCAATTCATTTCAGCATCAACTCAATGAAAACAGCATCTATGATTTTTCCGGCCTGAAGGCAGTCCTGATCAACTGTACGCTTAAAAAGTCGCCACAACTCTCCCATACCGAAGGGCTTATGAAGATGAGCCAGACCATCATGGAGGCCAATGGCATAAAAACCGAGATAATACGGGCGGTAGACCATCAGATTGCCTTGGGCGTATATCCTGACATGACCGAGCACGGCTGGGAGCGGGATGACTGGCCAGCCATACAAGAAAAGGTGATGGAGGCTAATATCCTGATTATCGGTACACCCATCTGGCTGGGAGAGAAATCTTCAGTGGCTAATATGGTCATTGAAAGGCTGTACGGTTTTTCAGCCAAGTTGAACGATAAAGGACAATATGCTTACTACGGTAAAGCAGGCGGCTGCCTGGTAACCGGCAATGAAGATGGCATCAAGCATTGTGCAATGAATATTCTCTATTCGCTACAGCACCTCGGCTACATGATCCCCCCACAGGCCGATGCCGGTTGGATAGGAGAGGCTGGTCCCGGCCCGTCTTATCTTGACGAAAATTCAGGCGGCATAGAAAACGACTTTACCAATCGCAACACTACCTTTATGACTTGGAACCTGATGCATATGGCCAAAATGCTGGCAGACCAGGGAGGAATACCAGCTTACGGTAACCAGCGTAATGAGTGGGATGCCCGTACCGTAAAAGATCACCCCAATCCGGAATACAGATCCTGATGATGCATGTTTTTTCAATTTTGTGCCTTTGTGCAAAACCAAACTCCACAGGTCTGAATTGATAAGGTAAGCATAATGATTTGAATATTATATCAGGTGCAGGAATCCTGACTTGTTTTTAAAAGGTGATGAGTTTACTTCAATTCTGAAAGAAACTTATAGGGCTAAACCTATTTTTTTATGAAAAAGCTATTCACCTTCTTGTTCATATTCTTTTGCATAAGCTTAGCCTTTTCCTCCAGGGCGCAGGAACTTGTGACCACCGAAAGGGCTCTATCAGTAGATGAAACCGTACAAAAAGTAACAAATACGGTTGAAGAGTTAGGCATGAAAATTATTGCGCATATTAATCATGCACAGGCTGCTTCCAAAAAAGACATGCAAATCCCTCCCACACAGGTGCTGATTTTCGGTAACCTTGAAGTTGGAACACACAACTCATGCACGATGACCCTCGTAGCGGCCTTGATCTACCTTTAAGGGTGCTGGTATGGGAAGAAAACGGTACGACTTACCTGAGCTACCGCGACCCAGCCTATCTGCAAGAGACTTTTGACTTGGAAAACAAAAATGAACTGATTGCTAAAATACAAAATACTATGCAGCAGATCACTGAGGAAAGTACGCAATAAGCTGATATTTGATATTAGAGTCACCTGTTTTGCCTATGGTACGCTAATCATTCGGACTCTATACCAACATTTTCAATATAAAATGCAGGGGAAGCACAATCAGGGGGATAATTTTTCAAAATCTCCTGGCTTGGCAGCTACCCACTTTGCGTCAGTAAGCTGAATAATCATCAGAACAGCTGGCTCCTGACCCAACGTTCCCAAAGCATGGTCCTGCTGCCATTTAATATCATGCCGGGTGTTTTGGTCGGCTCCGAAAGAGACTTCTCTTGGTCCCATTTCTACTCTTTGGCCAATCATAGTCTCTACGTACCCCCTTCCTGAAAGAGGGTGATCCACTGTGGTTTGGGATTCTTATGCCATTCGCCTACCCAGCCAACGGGCAGCTCAGAAAAAAGTATTTTAGATGGGGATGCCATCAGGTGCTGATTCCACTGTGGATCGGCGTCGCCTCCCATACTTTCTTTTTCAATTGACGATAATTGGTCAAGTGTCTGGTGGCTTACACCTGCATTATCTGTCCATACGTGCCAATAAGACAGTGAAGGATTTCTTGATGTTGCTGATTAGATATAAAATTACATTAATAAGTATTGATGCTTTCTCATTCAATATACTTCCGAACCAGAATAACTGCTTGTCTGTCATAGTAAAAACATCCCTTCTACTTAAGGTAACTTGAATCTACTCCTGAAACTGATGAAAAGTGAACAGGATGCCTGCTGTAAAAAATGTTTCCTGCAATTGGCTGAGCAGGTATTTGTATTCGGCAAACAGTATCCAGTGCCTGTACTCAGCATGAACGCCTCCTCCAAGGTTCAGGCCCAGGGCTTCTACTGTATGCAAAGCGGCTTCATGGGCTGAAGCTTCTTTTTCCAGGGTATAATTCAAACCACCCACGGGATAAAAAGCCAGGCTGTGGTTGAGCCAGAAAATATAATGGGCGTTGAGATTCGTTTCAAACAAGTATTCACCTTCTTCGGCAAATGACTGATCTGTAAAATAATAGGCTACTTCCGGGCCAAAACAGAAGTGCCTGCCCCGGTTGAAATAAAACCTGCCACCCAGGCCCCAGGCCTCCGGTCCAAATGCATAGCCTGGTCCCAGGCCCAGGCTGTAGCTCCAGTGGTTCCGGGTCAGCCCTATTGGTTTTTCCTCCTGGGCATAAGTGCTAAAATTTAAAAATATGATGATTAAAACGAAGCTGCATTTGGCAAAAGAAGCGATCATAGTATGAAGTGAAAGGTATGCAAGAATTATGTCGCTGGAATAGTGGGTACAGGAACGCTTTCCTGACAATCAGTTTGCATATTTTACTTCAGTTGACCGGTTGCATCACCGGATACATACACCCTGGAATTGGTAGTTTGCAGATAATCGTTGAGCTTTTTTTTGCCATTTTCCGTTTTGATACCCGCTTTCTCCAGGGCAGGACTTTCATGATCCAGTTGGCGCCCGGCAGCGAAGAGCACCGTATCAAAATCAAGGTTAAATTTTTTCTGTTTGTTCTTTCTATGTTAGCTTTATTAGCTTCAGGGAAGGCTATACACTGGGCGTTGAAATGGAACTGCATACCTTCATCTTCCAGGCGCTGTAGCAGCAAGGCTGAAATCTCGGGCAATTCTTTTTCCAGCACTCTTTCGCCCCGGCTTACCACATGCACTTTCGAACCCAGGCGCTGGAATGCCTGCCCCAGTTCTATGCCTACCGGCCCGCCACCTACCACCAGCAGGCGTTCCAGAAGAATTTTCAGGTTGAAATGGATTTATTGGTAAAGTAGCGTGTCTTATTCACTCTGGGAATATCCGGCACAATCGGACTGTAGCCTGTGGCGATCACGATCTTTTTTTTGCCCGATAGGATTGGCCATTTACCTGCAGGGTGTTTTCATTGACAAAGCTTGCCCGGCCAATAGCTGTGCCATGCCTGTACTGTTGAGGGAGGCAGGATTTTCATGCGCCGGGATGATCTCCTGCCTTTGGTGCACATAGGCCATGGCCTTCTCCAGGTCGGGTTTGCCTTCCATGCGCATACCCAGATTTTCAGTTTGCCGGGCAGGATGTACGAGGCGAGAGACATGGATCAGCAATTTGATAGGCACACAACCGAAGTTGAGGCAGTCTCCACCGAAGTTGACATCTTTTTCGTCAATGAGCAGGACTTTCAAGCCCAGCATATTCATTCCTATGGAAACAAATAATTCGGCAGAGCCGGCGCTTATGGCGATGAGGTCGTATTTTTGGTCAGACATAAAAAAATGGATTTGCAGGAATTCTTCCTTTTCAAAAATCGGCTAATACGCTAAAGTACAGAAGCTTTATTTTGATTAAAAAACCTCTGTTTCAGGATGAAAAGCATACCAGGCAAACCAGAAAGTACTCACCGTGGGCAGTACATTTCCTTGTGCATCGCTGATTTCCGCACTCTCGCTTTTTGAATGATAAGTAATGGTAAAGTCTTTTCCCTGGAAAGGATCTTCAAACGTACTTTGCTGCACCTTTTCCAGTTCAGTCAGGGGATAAGCTTTGAATACACCGTTGATTTCCAGGCCAATCACCGTTTCTTTAGGATGGTATCTATCATCTCTTTCTTCCACTTCAAAGTACAACTGGGCAGAGCGATCATAGCCAGGGTAGGGGTTGCGGGAGTAATCTCGCTGGTAACCAGTTTCTTCGGTCAGCACCCAGGTATCCGGGTATTTTTGCATCCATTCCCCCAGGCTGGTATTCAGGGTAGGTAACATGCTGAGCTTTTCTCCCACCAACGGACCGGCCACAGCTTCCTTCATGATTTGGGACCATAGTGAGTTAATTTGCCGATCGTAAAGCAATACATCACTGTTGTAGAGCAGGCCGGATACCCCAAATGTTCGTGCCTTCCCCTCTACTTCCGCATCAAAGGCGATGCCGCTGCCGCAGAGGGGACAATAGGTGACCACCACCGACTGGTCGCCAAACCGGTCGTTGACGATTTCATGGTAATTCATGATAGAGATAGGGTAAGCCTTGGCAATGCCGTTTACCATTACTCCCAACACCCTGCTACCCATATCCAGGTCCACGGAGGAAGCTTTCTTAAATTGAGGATCATCAATGCTGGGGATACCATCTTTGGGTGGGCCTCCATCTTTGATTTCATCTGCCGGAATGCTGGCGTTGCTTAGGTCAAACCCCTTTTTACTTTGAGCCTGCAGCTCGTACAAACTTAGCGTAAAAAATAGAAGTAATAGGTGTTTCATGCTTTGAGAACTTAAAATCCGGTAAAAACAGTTCAACAGTTTTTCTGGTAAGTCAGCGCACCTGATATCCTTAGTTTAAACCTTCAAACCCGCTTAAATTGATATCTTCATAAAAAGCCGCCCAGGCAAACCAGTAGCCAATGTAAGCGTCTAACTTGGGCATTCTTTCTCCCTGATTGGGCCCGCTCACAGCCTGACCAAACATATCCCAGTGATTACCCAATTGGTCTTCCAGGATGATGGGTAAAGCATCCTGCACAGGAGTAAAGCTAAGTTCAGTACCGTCGGTTAACGTAGCCTCATAGGCTACGGCCCAGTTTTGATCATTGTTGCCGGCAACGATGATGTCCTTTTTCATAAATGACTCTGCAAACAAGCGGGTTTCGCTGCCAAAATTTTCCATGAAATAAGCTTTGGCTTGTCCATCTATGATCACACCCAGTACCCGGTCTTTACTGGAAAGCCTGTTGTCGGTGTGGCTCACCGGAAATATGATGTTGTTGTGGTTGGTACGATAATCTCCGTAAGGATACTGCTGGTAGTTGCGACTGAAGCCTGTATTGGTAGACACTACTTTGGTTTCAGGATACATGGCCAGCCAGGTTTTCCAGCTCGTTTCTACCAAGGGAAATGTTTCAATTTTGGTGCCCTGTAATGTGCCTTCTACACAGTCCAGCCGCATCTGCGACCAGTTGCTGTCGGTAGCCCGGTCGTAGGGGATAAGGTTGGAGTTGTAGAGCAAACCTGATACGCCAAAAGTAGTGACCGTCCCCTGCAACTCTCGTCCCCAGGCGATGCCGGTTCCGGTGAGCGGACAGTACGTAATGGCTATGGGCTGGTCTCCTACCTCATCATTGATGATTTCGTGCCAGTCCAGCACTTTATGGGAATAAGCCCGGGTATCATCGCCAACCTTATAGCCTATCACCAGATCATCCGGCCCAAGGTAAGTAGCCTGGGAAGGAGAAATCATCTCCGGGTTTTCCAGTGCTGGTATTCCATCTTTACCCGGCCCTCCGTCCAGTACACTGTTTTCAGGAATCAGCCAGCCCATATTGGCGTTCCCATTTCCATTTGCCCCGTTTCCTGAGCCTCCTGGTGTGGTTTCATCTTCCTGGCAGGCTGCTAAAGATAGTATCAGTATTGCTTTAGTATAAAAATATATCTTGTTCATCGCTTTATGGTTTAGAATTCAAATGGCTGTTGATTTGGGGAAACGCTTTTCTTGAAGGGTAGCTGATAATACAGCCCAGCATTCAGGCGATAATCGGGGACGAGCTGGGTGCCAACTACTTTTGAATACAGCGGCAGCTCACCTCTGGTTTGTATGGCCAGCTGGGGTGTGATGTTGAAGCCCAGCGATGGCATCAGAAAAAGGAACGTACCGCCTGAGTTGGGCATTACTTCTCCATCAATCAAATCCTTACTGGCATGTCTGAAACGAAAACCCACTGAAGGGTCAAGGACAAAATTTCCCAATAAAAGCCTGTCGCCAATTCCTGCAATCATTTGCCACTCATTCCCAAACTCATACAACTGTGACCCCAGGTAATCATGATTCTCCCCTGTGAGCCGGTATATCAATCGTGCACTCAAGCTCATAGAAGGTCGGGCATCCAGCTGATGAGCGTATTGTGTCCAGAAAATACCATCCCAAGCTCCGCTTCCTGGTTGCAGATCGGCAATCAGAGCAAGCCCTCTCTCATCTACCTTATCTGCTGAACCGGTAGGAAATTTAGGCCCGGCACCGATCCACCACTCACTTTTACCCCCGCGTAGTATGGCGGCCTTGT
>CAZZGE010000143.1:0-11735 GCA_964653665.1 uncultured Porifericola sp.
CGGTGGGGGTAGCTATTGCTGCCTTTGGCATTACCGGCGTAGGTGGAGACGAAATTATGTACTATAACTACTGGTGCCTGGAAAAAGGCTACGCCCGTTATACCGGGCCAATTAATCAGAGTGAGGCCTGGTTAAGGCGTGCCAAAGGTTGGATCAAAGTGATGTACATGGATGCGTTGCTCTCTATGATGGTCTATACGACTGTAACAGCTGCTTTTTACCTCCTGGGTGCGGCAGTACTGCATCGTTCCGGTCTGGTGCCCGAAGGTTACGAAATGGTAGATTCGCTGTCACGGATTTATACAGAAACACTGGGCCCCTGGGCAAAGTCAGTGTACCTGTTTGGTGCGCTGATCGTTCTCTTTTCCACCCTGTTTGCTGCCCTGGCCAGTTGGACCCGCATTTTTTCGGACTGCTTCGGTCAGATTGGCTGGATAAACTTTTACAAACCGAAGGTGCGGAAGAAAAGCATTGCCGTGCTGGCCTGGGCATTTCCCTTTACCTGGGCTCTGCTGTTTATTTTCATCAAACTACCTGTGATGATGATACTGATTGGTGGCTTTGTTACATCTATCCTGTTGCTGATTGTGGTATATGCTGCTTTTCATTTTCGTTACAAACGGCTACCCGTGAGACTGAAACCAACCCGTTTTTATGATGTAGCGCTGATGCTGAGTGCCCTGGTTATCATCGCTGTGGGGATATATAGTATCATCAAAGTATTTTAAGGCCGAAGATCAGTGACTTATTGGATGCTTTCTGGCCCTGGAGGTTGAAGGTGATCACATTACATCTTTTTTCTTACATCTGTTTTTTTGAAAAAGTGCGTTTTGTCGTAGCTTTCGGCCTGTATCTGTATCAGCTTAAGATTTTTCGCATTTATAATATGTCTTACTCTATCGGAGTATGCGTTCTGATCAGGTCCCTGGCCAACGGCGGGGCCGAAAAACAAAGCATACTGCTCACCAAAGCCCTTTCCTCCAAGTACCGAACATACTTGGTAGTATTGGATAAGGAGCCACTGCACCCCAAGCACCTGGATAAGATCCAGCAGGAACAACTCAATATTATTTTCCTGAGAGGTAAACCATGGCAGAAGTTTAGTATGTTTACCCACCTGGCGCGTAGTAAAAATATCTCGGTGCTGTTTTCTTTTTTACCAAGCGATACATTATTGGCTGCCGCAGCGGGTCGCTATCTGGGCATACGGTATATTTTTGGTGGGTTGCGTAATGCTTATGTACCCTGGCGCAAAAGGATAGCCCTTAGGTTGATGCACAACTATCTGCTGGACTACTCCATTTCCAACTGTCATTCGGGTGTTAGGAGTCTGGCAAGACAGGGATTTAAAAAAGATAAGTTTCTGGTGATTCATAATACCCTGGAAAGTCGGCATGGGCAGACCCATGTGGGTATTCATGATGACAAGGTCTGTCTGATAACTGTAGGGCGCTTCGTAGATCAAAAGAACCATACCCTGGCACTTCAATTATTTAAAAAACTGAAAGAAGATCAAGCGCTTCCTGATATTTGGTACACCCTTGTAGGCTATGGTCCTCGTGAGCAGCAAATTCGCTTGCTCATACAAGAGTTAGGATTGAAAGAAAGTGTTAATCTGGTCATCAACCCTGACCGGGTTGATCGGTACTTACAAACTGCCGATATCTATCTATCTACCTCTCTCTTTGAAGGTCTATCTAACGCCATCATGGAAGGAATGGATCAGGGGCTGCCGGTGGTCGCTACCCGGGTAGGCGATAATGATTACCTGATAGATGAAGGGGTAAATGGTTTTTCACACGATATCAAAGATGAAAAAGGGATGTTACATAGCCTGAAGAAGCTTGTTATTGACAAAGGGCTCCGGCGGCAAATGGGCAATCATAGTAAGGAGATTATTGAGGCAAGGTTCAGTTTCACAGCTTTCCAGCAAAAATATGTTGAACTGATAGAACAAAAAATGATGGCATCACATGAAACAGCCTGAGAGAATTCTGCATTTTGGTATCAAATATTATCCGTCTCAGGGAGGATCAAGCAGGGTAGCCGAGCTTTTGGTCCAAAAGGGTAAGCCCAGGGCGGATGTCAGTATTTATTGCTACCGTAACCAACGGTTTGAACCTGCGCATTGGGAGGGCGTTCACGTCATCCAAGTGCCTGATATGGGAAGTGGAAGCCTGGGCGTATTCCTGTACTATGCCCTTTGCTGTCTGCATGTGCTGCTCTTCGGAAAGTACGATCTGATCCACGTTCACAAAACGGATTCGGCATTTTTCATTCCGCTGCTAAAATTGAAAGCCAGGGTTATCGCAACCTCACAAGAAGCGCCTTACCGTCGTGATAAGTGGTCATGGCTGGGAAAGCTGTACTTTCGGCTGATGGAAAAAATTTTCATGCACTCAGGCGCCGTGCTTACCGCCGTATCCTTACCCCTCAAGCAGTATTATGAGCAACGCTACCAGCGTAACGTGCACTTTGTCCCGAATTTTGTGGATACCACGCCTGTCTACGACGATGCCGGGGCAGAAGAACTCATGCTTAGGCATCATATTTCTCCGGGCTTTTTGCTCTTTTCGGCACGTCGCATTATGTCTACCAAGGGCTGTCATACTTTAATGGCTGCGCTGCGACAAATCAATTACAAAGGTCAGGTGGTGATTATCGGCCAGGATTCACATGCCCCCGAATATAGCCACAAACTTCGGAAACTAGCCGACGGCCTACAGGTGATTTTTACCGGTTACGTAGGTACCAAACCGATTCTGATGTCTATGATCCGGAAATCCAGGCTGTTTTTGTTTCCTTCTGAGAACGAGGGTATGTCACTGATGCTTCTGGAAGCGGCTTCTACCGTGACACCAATCGTTGCCAGTGATATCCCAGAGAACACATCGGTTTTTACGGATGAAGAAGTACTTTTCTTCCAGGACAAATCAGCCGATGACCTGGCCCTGAGACTACAGTTTGCTCTAAGTAACCCAAATGAGATGGCTATAAGAGCAAACAGAGCCATTCAGAGGGTGAAAAACAATTACAGTGCACATACGGTGGCTGAGCAATATTTTGAACTATACCATGATACGCAGGTCATGGTGTAGCATTAGGTGCTGACAGGTGCATCATACAGCTTTTGCTGGTGTACGATGTTTGAAAAATGGTTTAGCAACTCACGTATGCCTTCATCGCTCCAGATTTTCATATAAGCTTGATAGCCATTAAGGGCAGTTTTTTCTCTTTCTTCTGGATGCTCCAGGTAATAAAAAAGCTTTTCTTCTAAATCAGACAGGTCCCATTTCAGGGGAATATAAGTTTTATTCGCTACGAGCACCTGGGGCCAGGTAGAGATATCATCAACGTTAGGTTTTAATAGACAGCCTCCGGCTAAAAATGCGATAAAATCGCGGTAGCAAATTTCTCCCCAGCCAAATGGACTGAAGACGCATTTTGAACGTCGTATCAAATCCATGTATTTTCTCTCCGGAATACGGCGGTTGATTTCTGGAAGTTTGATATTATTAAACCCAGCAATGACCTCACGAGCATACTTCCGGTGATAATCTATGTGTCCTCTTTGATCTTTGGTTACGAAGAGAGCGTGGAGGTCAAAATCTTTGTTCTGATTAGAATTATAGATGATAGGCTCTTCAAATGTGTAATTATCCTGAAAAATGTAAGTGTTTGCCAGCCATTTCCAGCGAGGTACCATCCCCACATTGTTGAAGGCAATGTTCCACCAGAGATCAATCTTATCTGCATGCTCAGCGTAGTCAGACAATAGCTCATTTTTTTCGTAGGTTTCTCGTCCAAGCTCAAATTTTTGAGCGTAGTAATCCACAAACTTTCGGTTGTGATAAAGCGGTTTATTGTAAAGATCCATGTCCTTGTACAGATGCTTACACAAATAACGGTCAACGTATGGAAGGACCTCAAATTCAGTAAAGCCAGCACTGTCTCTTTCGCTAAACCACAACAAAGATGATGTGTACTTTCGCAACCGCTTCAGCATGGACAGTTTTTCTGCTTTATCCATGTTGGAAGCAAACCGAGAGAGAACAATAATGACGTCGTAAGAATCTTTAGGAAGATCTTTCCGGAAGTGCATCCTGATCTGGTAGTCACGCAGCAGTTTTTCGCGATTTGCGTAGAGTATATCAACCTGTTTATGCCAGATACTAAAGTGATTGATCAATGCTAGTTTGGGTTTACTGATCAAACAAACATCAAGTATTTTGCTGCCACTTTTTTGCGTTGGTGCACTTTCGTTCACGGCGCGATATATTTATCTATATTTTAGAAACTATAAAAATTATTCACTATAATTTCTCAAGATAGCGAATCAATTTCTTTTTTACTTTCATTTCTTTGCGGAATTTACGGTATCTGTTGAGTAGAGTCGCTAAATGTGTAGGATGATCTTGTTGCTCGCTACCAACAATTCTGCTGGTTATGTAGGGATAATCCCATCTTTCACTTAGTGTCGACACCTGATGCTCAAATTCGGTCTTTTCCTGTACCGTCCAGTCACGAACCTGTCGCCGAGGGAAGAGTTGGTTTGGCCTTGAGGCTGTCAGCTTGAGAAACAAATCTTTGTTAACTTCAGGATGATAGCCTACAAACTCGGCCAATTCCAAGTATTTGGCATAGTTCAGGTCTTCAATTCTGATAATGAGGTAGTTTTCGGATGGTAAACTCTTAAACTGCTCCAGAACTTGTTGGTTGAGGGTTTTCCAGAACCAGGCCAACTTACCCACTCGGGTCATATCATTCCAACCTTGAGCTTCTTCACCGCGTGGCACGATCCTACTAAAGCTGTGGTGAGGTTCTGGCATTCCCGGTTGGTAGCCACTGGCCTTTTGCAGATCTTCATGATAGTGCTTGTGGGCATACCAGTCTTTCTGCAGGTAGGAATTGACTACTTTATGGGGGGATCTGATCAGGAAGACAAACCGGGCATCAAAGTACTCGTACAAGGCGGGTAAACTGAGCGATAAGTAAGCACTGGCCTCAAAAGAAATCTCATGCCGGTCAAGGTCCGTTTCAATGCCTGCCTGTTTGGTAGCCAGGAATCCCGCCTGGTCAACGGGAAGCTGGTTCCAGCGGCAGTACCTCTCAAAGGTATCGCTCAGGGGGTGTCTTTCGTGATGCGAAGCAATAGCCGGTTCTTTTGCCAGTAGTTTATAAAGAAACTGCGTACCGCAGCGACCCGTACCGATCGCAAAACATACACGTTTATTGATGTGCTTCATAAATTTTTGTCTGTTCTAGATCATGACAGCCTGAAAATCGTACCACCTGTTATGAACGCCTACAGATAGCTGAAATGCTGCATAGCTTCTCCTGCCTCGAGCAGAAAATCTTTCCGATCCTGTTCACTCAATTTTTTTTGCTGTACCTGATTGATGTCATAGCGTATGATATTACCGATTGTCTCTTTGGTAAACCAGTATTTCCGGTTGAGATGACCGTAGCGATTAGTATGTGTACGTTCCGGGTCAAGGGTCTTTTTAGCTTTGATCCTCAGTTTCTGTATGTCGCTTTTCTCCTCATCCACAAATGCATATAGTCGCCTGGCCATCTCGAAGGGAGAAGCCAGGACATCTTCAAAGCGCACAATCCTATATCGAGGATATTTACTAGCATCTTGCATCATTTTTTCGCAAAATCTGGTGTACAATGTCCCTGACCTTTTTGGGCTGACACCTCTCCTTTTCCAGCTTTCACAAATGGCAAAACCATCTCTTACCAGTCCGATAAAGTATATATCTGCAAAAGTAGCGTGAAAAAGTTCTGAATACCCTATGTCCCAGTTACGGTGTGAACACACTCCCTTAATACAAAGTGTTGCCCTGTCTATCTCTTCCTTGGTGTAACGTAGCCCGTCATATTTATACTGGTTATCTATTGAGTCCAGGTTCTTGATTTTATAGGTGTTGAACCTTCTCCTGACTTGAGTTTTGATCCAGGGTAATTTGAATCCCTTATTCAAAAAGTAACCAAAAGGGGCCAACATACTTCTTCTTCCTATGATCTGGTTGGTTTCGTATATCGGAGAAACAATGTTTGGATGCGACTGCAATATATTCCATGCGATGTTCGTACCTCCCCGGGCGAGGCCGTTCAGTACAATTACCTTTTGATTCACGATGTCTTGTACCATTACTTATTTTATTTCAGGCGAAGCTGGTTTGTTGTGATGTAGCATTTTCTTCAGTTGTTGGTACTTCAGATTTGTTAATTTCCTGCTTCCAGAAAGGGAATACCAACACGGCGATCAGTAGCCCGAACATAGGTTCAAAGTAAAGATTCTCGTACGTATAATACAGCAGGGCCAGTACCACAAAACCTTCGCGTATTCTCCTGTCCAGGGAAAACTCCAGACTTCCGGGGCTTACATCTTTAGGGTGGCACCACCAGATAGTCAGTAAGAAAATGATGTGCAGTAGCAGTCCGACGACTCCAACATCGCCCAGGTACATGGCCATGGCTACCCGGTTGATGTAGTAGTTGGGATAGCGATTGGCCAGGCTACCGCCAGCATCTTCCATGCTACTTTCGGCAGTAGCGCCCGGACCGAGCCCGATCAGTAAGTTACCTGTCTTGTCTTCTACATGGTCCCAGGCAAAGACAATGGCGGCCCCTCTCTTAAGACGACCAGAGGGGGTAAACTGTGATCTGCCGCCGCTGGTGGCAAAGTTGTACCTTAAGAAATATTGTGGATCAGTAAGCAGTTTGGTGTAGGTGTTTTCTTCTCCTTCGGCAAACTCCTGGTTGTACACAAAGTTAAAAGTCAAAAAGGCAAGTCCTACCCCCAGTGTAGCTACTACAATTTTTCGGGAATGACGTAGCACCAGCGTAAAAGGTGTACGGATAAGCACCAGCCCCAGGGTGGCCATCAGGAAGAGAAAGCCAGCTTTGTTTGCGCCAATGGAGACTGATCCTAACAAAAGAAGCAATACTATTTCTGATGAAAGCTGTGGAATAATCCTTCTCCCTCTTAACCAAAAGTGAAGGGTAATAAGGACGCAGATACATTGAAAAAACAGATAATACCCATCTACTGGTAACAGACCAGATACCATGTCACCAGTCTCTATTTTTAGCAGGCCAACCAGTACGATGCGCTGAAACAAAGCTATTGGAAAGTGTAGAATTCCGACCAGCACCAATATCCTGTACAGGTCTTTTTTGGTATAGATTCCCAGGACATTTCTCATAAGGACAAGAAAAGAGAAAATGAGCAGATAGCCGCGTTGGGCGACAAGTAGTGCCTTGAGGGAAGTATGATTATAAAGCAATGAGACCAAGCATAACATCAGAATCAGGCCATATGTGATGATTAGGGGTAGGGGGACACGGGGCTTTTTGCTGTAGGGTATGATCAGTGAGATGCCTGCCATGCCCGTAATGACTACAAAGGGAAGCCAGCGTACGGAACTAGGTAACTCAAAAAAGAAGCGGTGTACGTAGTCAAACGGAATAAAAGCAAAGGCACAGGCTGTAAAAAAAATGAGCTTACGGCTCCGGATGAAGAGCAGGCCCGTCAACAGGGCAGTGAGTAATATCAGTACTATCAGGTAGATATTCATGATACGGGATTTCTGCTGTTTAACATACAATGATCAAAGCGGATTTTTAGCTTTTCAGCGCGCTTTTGCCAGGTGTAGTGTGCTACAAAGTCCTGGTAAGCCTGCTGGCTCAGGGTAACCCTCAACTGGGCGTGGGTGCTTAGTCTTTTGATCTGCCTGACCCAGTCTTCTATGTCGTCAGGGGCAGCCAGTAGACAGTTTTTTTCATCCTGTAATACCTCTCTCAAGACCGGTAAATCACTCACAATCATGGGCCGAGCAGCTGCCATGTATTCAAATATCTTGAGCGGTGACATCCAGCGGGCAATGTCAATCTGCTTACGACCTACTATTACCTTTCCCCGATAAGGAGCCAGTACAATGTCAAATTTATGAATAAGTTCACGTACTCCTGCTGCTGGCTGATGACCGTGAAAAATCACATTATCACCACACCGGCTCTGCCATATACTTATCTGCCGATCAGCCCCTCCCACAATATGAAATTCAAGGTGGGGTAGTTGAGCCGCTATTTGGGAGATCGTTTCCATTCCTTTACCGATCTGCAAGCTGCCGACGTAGCCCAGTACCGGCTTGTTATTCGTAGATACACTATCAAATTCAACGCTATCTTGAAAGGGGCGGGCAGCGTCAGGGAGCACTTCTATTTGATCTGCTTTTAGCATCGGGTAACGCCGCAGGTATTCATCCTTGAGCACCTGGGTGATAGTAAGCAGTCCTGCAAAAGCAGAACTGCTAAATATTAGTTTTTGTAAGTTGCCCTCCAGGTCATTTTGTGGCGGCTGATGGGCTTCAAAAAAGACCGGGGAATCTTGTCTGCCGGGCAAAACAGAATGTAAGGCCAGAGTATAGAAGTCTCTTCCGTAAATAATCGCCCGCTGAGATATAAGAAACATGCTAAATACCACCCTAAGACCGTATAGAAAGCGAGAAATGAGCTTGATGCGGGGCATCCGTATCCGGTGTATGTGCACCCGATTTTTGGGGAGATCGTAGTATTGAAAGGCTGGTGTCCTGACCGAGGTATGGAGCGCGTATAACTCTATTTCCATACCCGTATCAGCCAGGGCATGACACATCTCCATTACCTGTAAGCTGTTAGCATGCGGTGAAGGAATACTGGAATAGCTTAGGTAGATTAATTTGTTAGTACTAGATTTCATATGCTCACACCAGTTTTTTGAAATCAATTAACTTTTGCTTCAGGTCTATCAACATTTCCTGTTTGGTATAATAAACCAGAGCCAGGTACGCTGTGCTACTGGCTATTGCGCTGAATAATAACCCGAGGGGATACCACTGTCCAAACAGTAGGTTAAACGCGTAGCACACCGAAGCGGCCATAAATACAAAGGTGAGTATATGCCAGCCAAATTCTTTGTCCAGGGCCAACCGGTAGCGTAACTCAATCAGCCCGATAACCAGTATGTAGCTAATAAAGGTGGCAATAGCAGCACCCAACAGCCCTATGGAGGGAATCAGGATAAGATTGAATAAGACATTCAGCAAGAGTCCTGCAGTCTGATAGCGTAGTTCGTAGACGGTCTTCTTTTCCAGATGGATGAGAAGATTGTAAAACCGTTTGGCCGCCTCAGCGATGATCCCACTGCCGATGAAGACCACTATCCATCCCAGTGGAATGGCCGGAATTTCATCATCCAACAGTAAATCTAAAATGGACTGCATATTGATACTCAGGAATGCCATCAGCCCGATGCTGATCATACCAAAGATGAGTAAGCCCTGTCGTACTGCCATCACCGCAGCTTCGTGGTATCCTTTGTCCCACACGCCTGCCAGGTAGCTAAGTAACTGCTTTTTGATGGGCGTGGTGATGAAAGAACTGACTGAACAGATTTTGTATATCACATTGTATATACCCACACTCTCTACTCCCATAAAGTAGCTGATGAAGTAACGGTCCACTTTATCCAGCAGACCCCCTTCTATAGAACCCAGCGATAGCGCATAACTATACCCTATGTACTGCCTAAAGAGTCGCATTGAGAAATTTTTGAAGGGAATGGATACCATAATCAGGAAGACCAATATAACGACAATGAATGTGTCCAGCAGCAGGTATAAGAGCATGCCGAAGGCTACATCTTTTGAATAGATAATGCCACCTACAAAAGCTAAATACGGCAATAAATCATAGAAGAATGTAACGGTAGTGTAGGTCTTGAACTTTTTTACTGCCAGAAAATACTTACTAAAGTTAGCGTAACAGACGTTGGTAAGCAGTACCAGGGAGGCGTACTGTAATGCCAGCAGGTAGCTGTTTTCCAGGAATATTTCATTGAGCCAGCCAGCCATCAGGAAAACCAGAAAGGCCCCAACTATACCCATGAGGATCGTCGGGAAGAAAACACTAAAAAAATGATTGGCGTAGTGATGACGATCTCCGGTAAGACCGGGAACAAAGCGCTGAAATCCGCTGCCCAGTTCCAGGGAAAAAACTGCTTTAAGCGTTAGGACAATGATCATAATCTGGGTGTAGGCACCGTAGCCTTCCAGGCCAATGTGCGCCACAATAATCGGAATGAAGATAAAGCCCTTGGTACGATTTACCAGCCCTCCTGCCGTGATCAGTATGCTATCCGAGAGAAATTTTTTCATAGAAAAGCCTCAGCCCATCACATGTACTGGTAAGGTTTGTAGTAGTTGGAATAACGTGCGATAGGGCTTTGCACCACATTATTGAAGACAATGCCGACTTTATTGAAGTCTGCCTTTGCGATAATTCGCTTAATCTCTCCGATATGGCTCATCTTTGAATAATTCTGTCTCACCACAAATAGGTTGAGATCCAGGAAGCGGGCCAGCGCAAAGTAGTCGGTGACCAGGCCGGCAGGAGAGGAGTCCACGACAATGATATCATACTCACTCCGGAGGTAGTCAAACAGTTCTTTGATGACTTCATGGTCAGAACCTTTTAGGTGGATGTCCTTACTGGGTTTGCTGAAAATAATGTCCAGATTTTCCAGATCTGAGTGATGAATAATCTCCCTGGCTGGGAGGTTCTTATCAAAGTAATCGTTAAAGTACTTCAGGTACTGTGCGTAGGGAAACATCAGCGACAATTGCGGGCGGTAAACGTCGGTCTCCAGCAAAAGGGTCTTGTATCCCAGAGAGGCACAGGTGACAGCAAAATTGGCCGAACAAAAAGTCTTGCCTTCTCCACTGATCGTAGAGGTAAATCCTACTGCCATAGGCTTTTGTTCATGCAGTAATTCCGTGTTCACCAGTAGTTCCTTAAAAGCATTTTTGATATATAAATCCTCACCTTTGAGCGTATCTTCCAGGTTGCCTTTCTGTTTACCAATGTTAGCAAGGAGTGGGTAGTGCAACTGGCTCTCAATCTGCTCACGTTCGTTGACATCAGAAGAGGTTTGCTCACGCACTGCTACTGCCAGACCCGAAAGAATGATGGAGAAGAAAAAGCCCATGATGATAACCAGTGGCTTGTTAGGAGATACTGGTTCATTTCCAACGATACGGGGCTTATCCAGCAGCTCGCTGCCGGGCAGCTGGGCAATTTTTAGAATTCCTGCCTCTGCTTTCTTCTCCATCAGGTAGTTGTAGAGGTTATCGCTGAGGGCAAACTGCCGCTGGATATCCGAGAGGTTGCGTTCCTGCTGAGGGAGTTGCCGCAGTAGCTGACGGGTTTCGGCGATCCGACCCTCATTGTCATCGATGGCAATCCTAATGGAAGCCAGGTTACTCTTGACACTTTGCTTGATAGACGCTATCAAGTTGTTGATTTTTCGGTTCAGGATGGCTGTCTGTGGATTATTTTCCGTAGTATTGATTTCAATAGCTGCCAGTTCGCTGTCCAGGCGTTTGATCTCCAGTACAAGCTCGGTAAGTACCGGATCTTCCACGCCGTAGGCAGAAGGGCTGACGATGGCTCCCAGCGCTCCTGACTCTTCCAGGTAGCGGTCTACGTACTCGTAGTATTTACGATTCACGTCCAGGGATGCCTGCTGCTGCTCCATATTCTGCAGACGCTCATAGGCATTGGCTGTGATTAACTCTATATCCATGAGGTTTTCCTGACGGCGGTAGTTCTCCAGTTTACTTTCTGCCTTGCGCAATGAGTCGGTTGTCTGCGCCAGGTAATCATCAATAAAGTTAATCGTGTTGTTA
>CAZZGE010000144.1:0-11700 GCA_964653665.1 uncultured Porifericola sp.
TGCTGCTCAGTATACCAGCACGATAGTATTCTTCGGCGTCACCGTTGATCCAGCCTTTTTCAGCGGCTTCGGCCAGGATAAACTGGGTTTCCGCATTAGTCATGATGATACCATCTGCTTTTTCGGCTGCTGTTTGGTGACCAGGGTAGTCAAAATACTGGTATCCCAGACGGGAACTTTCAGTTGATTCGCCACTACCGTTAGCCAATCCTCGGTAGACCGGACTTTCGTTTGCCTCAATAGGCGCGTTGCGCGGGCGAGCGTACACCGTGAGACGAGGGTCATTCAGCTCTTCAAATACATTTACCACACGCTCGGCAACATTTACTGCATCAAAGTCGCCCGTTTTCAATGGTAGCAGCGGAAATTGATTAGGAAATGCGTTAAGGTATTCTAGGGTCGCATTATCTTGGTAATTCATCATGTAATCACCTTCATTGACGATCTCCTGAATGCCATTGATAGCTCTTTGAGGCTCCTTTTCAGATATGCGCATTAACAAACGCAGCCGCAGTGAATTCGTCAGCTTAATCCAGTTGCTGATGTCTCCATCATAGAGGATATCACCAGCTATTGGCTCACCGTTGGGGTCTAACAGATCATTAGCACGCTCCAGGTTGGCTAACAGGCCATCTTCACTCAAGTAGATATCCTCTTGTGCATCATAGATCGGAAAGTTAATATCCTGGTCAGCTGCAATCGCCTGGCTGTAAGGTATATCTCCATAAGCGTCAGTCAGCACAGAAAATATCCAGGACTTCATCACCAACGCGATGCCCTGGTAATTTTGATTATTCGTCTCATCAGCTACTTCTTCCAGTGCATCCACGTTACGCAGTGACTCATACATCGGAAACCAGGTGATATTGGCGAATGCATTCCAGTTGTAGATATCTACCTCAACACGAAGTGTCTTGGCGGTAAGCTGCACGATGTTATTACCTACCAGGTAGCTTTGATCTACTGAAGCATTTACTGCTGAGCGGATAATACCCGGAAGTATTGCCGAGGGAGCGACTTCCACAGGCTGATTAGGATTGGTATTGATTTCTTCAAATCCTTCGTCACAGGCGCCAGCCAGCACCAGTATAACGAGCAAGAAAATATATTTTATTCTATTCATAATTAAAAGCTTTGTTGGTTAAACCACTCTTTACAGACGGACCTGAATGTTGAATCCGAAGCTACGGGTTGAGGGTAGCTGCGTACTCTCAAATCCCTGAATAATGCGACCATTTCTGATAGAGAAAGTCTCCGGATCAATGGTGGGCACATCGGTGAAGAGCAGTAGGTTACGACCTACCAGTGATACTGAAGCTCCCTGTAGTCCTATGTTTTCCACTACATCGTTGGGCAGATTGTAAGTCAGAATTACTTCTCTGAGCTTTACCCAAGTGTTGTCAAAAGTACCGGTGGTAATGATGTCACGGTTGAAGATATTGTTGTAATAACGATAGATGTAATCACGGGTCGCTACTTCTTCGTCGTTGGATACGTATTCAGGATTCTCGGCCGTTCCAACATTTTTTACGCCAGGACCTACAAAACTACCTTCATTCACCAGCGGTCCCCAGATATAGTTGCCATCTTCGTCTAACGGAGGATTACCGTTGGAATCATAGTTCAGAGGCTCGTGCTCTACTCGTCCTCCCAAAATGCTACCGATTTTCTCATCACCTTTGTTAGTGATGGCTCCGCCACTGACCAGCATGGTATGGGTACGGCTGAAAATTTTTCCTCCTACGCGTCCATCAAACAGGAAACCGAGGCGAAAATTCTTGTAATCCAGCGTATTGTACAAACCGAAAGTAAAGTCAGGCTGATAAGTTCCTGCGCTCACCTTTTCAGTGCCTACAAGGGGTAAACCATCACTATGAATTACCTGTCCGGCATAGGGACCTTCTTCTACGCGTTGTAGATCAAGACCAACTAACTGTCCCAGAGGTTCCCCTACCCTTGCTTCCAATGATAGGTCCTGGCCACCGTCGCCGGGGTACATATCTGGGGCAATCTGGTAATTGGTAATACCTTGAGCCAGTTCTACAACTTCTGAGCGGTTACGCGCAAAGTTTAGATTCACGTTCCAGTCAAAGCCTCCGGCAGTTTGTACCGGGTTGGCTCGCAACATTAACTCTATACCCCGGTTTTGAATCTCACCGGCGTTAAGCAGACGTGCTTCATATCCGGTAGTCTGGGCAAGCGGTACTTGAAGAATCTGATCTTTACTACTGATGTAGTAGTAAGTGAAGTCCAATCCTATGCGATCATTGAAGAAACGCAGATCCGTACCAATTTCATAAGTAGACGTAGACTCTGGTTTTAGGTTAGGATTACGTAATAACCCACTTTCGTTAGCAACCGGCTGTCCACCCCAGATATTACCAAATTGAAATACGTTGGTAGTATTATAAGGGTCAGTATCACCACCAACCTGTGCATACCCTGCACGAATTTTAGCAAAAGCCAGTGGAGAACTAGGTGACAAATCAAACATATCTGACAATACTGCACTCAGTGAAACCGAAGGATAAAAGTAAGAATTGTTATCAGTAGGCAGTGTACTTGACCAGTCATTACGACCAGTTATGTCCAAGAAAATCATATTTTGGTAGCCAAAATTAGCCACACCAAAAACAGAGTTGATTTGCTTCTCCTGATCAAATTGATCGGTAATTACGTTTCCACGTGCGTTTCCCAGGTTGAAAAGACCGGGAATGGTCAGTCCGGGAGCATAGTTACGAGTGATAGAGCTTAATTGCTGCATCTGATTACCACCCAGTGATATTTCGTAAGTGAAGTTACTGGTAGGCTCTACCTGGCTATATGTGATCAGTAGCTCATTATTGGTTTCACGGAAGAAAAGCTCATCTTCCCGGTAACTGCCCTGCTCATCGGGTGTACCCCGGGTAGAGACGGCACGGCGAAACTGACGGCTCTCGTTGTTAACATCACCGCTGGTGCGGAAACGTACCGAAAGATTTTCTGTAATGTCATAGTTCAGCATGAGGTTACCGATGAAACGGCGACGCTGAAAGCTATTCGTATTTTCATTCACCAAGAAATACGGATTATTCGTCCAGAGCGACTCATGGCTGCGCTGCTGCACATCTTCCTCTTCCCAGTAGTTTTCCAGTTTAGAAACGGGCAGGTTGCGGGGATACCACAGCCATCCGTACATGATGGAAGAAGATTCGTCATAACCAGCATTAGGTACATTACCAGACTGGCCGTCTATGTAAAACATATTACCTCTCACATCCAGTTTGTCCCCGATCCGGGTTCCGGCACTGGTGAAGAATGTATTTCTTGTAAGGTCTGAATTGGGCACTACACCCTGCTGATCCAGATTGGTGTAAGAAAGACGGAAGTCCGACCCATCATTGTTGTAGTTTAGGGCCACATTATTTGTCAACGTGCGACCTGTACGGAAAAAATTACGTATGTTGTCCGGAGAAGGAGTAAATGGAATAGGCTCTCCATCTGACCCGAACTGACGTACCAGACGACCATCCATGGGGGGTCCCCAACTTTCGCCAAAAGCGTCATAACTTCCAAAGTACTGTGTCCCGTTCACGTAATCACGTTTACCGTATCCGCCACCACCGTACTGGTTTTGGTAGTCGGGATAACGAAGTACTGATTCAAAAGTAGTATTTGAATTAACTTCAACGCCCAATCCCTGAGCACCTTCACCAGTTTTGGTAGTAATCAGGACAACCCCGTTCGCTGCACGGGTACCATATAGTGCGGCTGCCGTAGGTCCCTTTAGTACGCTGATTTCTTCAATATCATCCGGGTTGATAACACTGGCAGCATTACCAAAATCAATGGTACTAGAACCATTTAGACCATCACCGGGGCTGTTAAGTCCATTGGTGATAGGAAGACCATTCACCACAAAAAGGGGTTGATTGTTTCCGGACAGTGAAGATTGACCGCGAATGGTAATGTTAGATGAAGCAGTAGGTCCGGAAGAGCTACCTACGATATTAACTCCAGCTACTTTTCCTGCTAAGGAATTAATAACATTGGTCTCACGTGCCTGGGTGATATCCTCTCCACTCACTCTTTGCACTGTATATCCCAGTGACTTACTTTCACGCTTGACACCCAAGGCAGTTACGATTACCTCAGAAAGCTGCTTGGCATCTTCCTTCATACTTACATTGATGGTAGAACGACTACCTACCTGCTCTTCTAGGCTCACGTAACCAATGTATGAAAAAAGCAGGGTGGCATCATTGCCGGGTACCTGCAAGCGATAATCGCCGTTGATGTCAGTAACTGTTCCTTGCGAAGTACCCTGTATAACTACGGATACTCCTACCAGCCCCTCATCGGAAGCAGCATCGGTTACATTACCACTAACTGTTACCTGTGCATTGGCAAAGGATAAAGAAAAGATGCATGTGAAAAAAAACAAAAGCACTAACTGCACTCTGAATGATAGAGGGTGGCTAGAAAATGTAGAAATTTTCATCATAGTTTAAATTTAGTTAACAAAAAGGTAATTTCTTGTGAGGCAACAATTTGTCGCTACACAAGGCAAGCTATTCAGCTTGAAAAAGAGTAAATCGCTTGAGAAAAATGGTATTAGGCGAGAAAGCAACGATCAAGATGCAGCCTTTAACACTCAGGAAATAGGCGATCTACCTTGCTGTTAACGCCGCAAAAGTAGGTATGTTTATATAAAGTGCCAAAAAAGATGTACTACAGGACAAAAAGGTACATCAGATATATAAATATTCTTATAAAGGGTGCGATTAGAGCATACTATGGGCTTCACTATTTCATGATAGAGAATGATTTTATTTTTCTAATATTTATCAGCAAAGTGTTGCTTTCAGTGCAGCAGCCGGAAATAAACCCGACAATGAAGCTCTCAGCGTACGGGATGCCCTACCCTTGTTCTTCTTTCAAAACAAGCATTAATCATGAACTACATACGTCTGGTACGCGACTACCCCAACTACATAGGTTATGGCGTACTTCACTACTTTTTTTCCTGCATGGGCCAAACTTTTCTGGTCAGTATCTTTGTACCCTATTTCGTGGAGGATTTACCGGTTTCTAATGCCAGCTTTAGCGTAGTGTACGGATTCGCCACGGTGAGTAGCGCCCTGCTGCTGCCCTTTGGCGGTAAGCTCATTGATCAGCACCCCCTCAGACACGTGAGTATTGGTGTAGGCCTGGGGCTTAGCCTGGCCTGCCTGCTGACTTCTTTTGCCAGCAACATTCCAATCTTGTTTTTAGGACTGCTCAGCCTACGCTTTTTCGGACAAGGAATGATGATCTTACTCGGGTCAACCTCCATTGCCCGGTATTTTGAACTGGCTCGTGGAAAATCACTTTCCCTATCAAGCATGGGCCTGCCCCTGGCCGAATCCATCATGCCGGTGGCCATTATCAGTATGGTCGGGTACGCAGGATGGTCAGGAGCCTGGCAGGCGCTAGCAGTTACACTGCTTCTCATATTCATCCCTTTGTCTGTTTTGCTGGTAAAACGGAATAGCGCATTTCAGCGGATACCCCAAGCCAAAGTGGAAGAAGCCACAGCAAGCCGGGCTACCCAAGACGTTTCCCGCAGACAAGTGCTTCGCGACTGGAAGTTTTACATGATTATCCCCAGTCTTATTTTTCTACCTTTCTTTATCACTGGTATATTCATACACCAGAGTTTGCTGGCCGAAGCCAACGGATGGACTATGCAATGGATGGCCACCTGTTTCGTAGGCTTTGGCCTTTCCCGCATACTTACCAAACTGGTAGCCGGAGCCGTCATTGATGTTTTTTCAGCACGGAAAGTCTTTATATTTTATCTCTTTCCCCTGGCCGTAGGATTGGCAGTGCTGCTAACAGGTAATCATCGCTGTCTAGCCATGGTCTACATGATCCTGGCAGGAGTAACTTCCAGTCTGAGCGGACTTACCAGTGCCTCACTCTGGGCAGAAATATACGGGGTAAAATACCTGGGTGCCATAAAGAGCATGGCCGCTACCCTCATGGTATTATCCACCGCACTGGGACCAATAGTAATAGGCTACGGGCTAAGTCATCATCCAAATGCCACACTCTGGATATCCATCGTTATCATCCTGATGATCAGTATGCTTAGCTGGCTATCTGTAAGAAAAACATTCACGCAGCAGGGTGCAGTAGTTGTGCGTTAGAACCAGTAGGTATCTAGGTTATAATTCTTTTTTACTTATTTCTTCATTACATTTAGAGAGGACTCTGCAGTCTCCAGCCTACTTTTAAGTTGAGGATGTCTGCTAGTGTTTCACATAACTGGTTAAATTTTGTAAGCCAAACAACAATTTAAAATGAACGAAGAAAAAACACACAACCTGAACCGCCGAGAATTTATCATTAACAGTTCTACCGGAGTGGCAGCCGCTTTTGCTGCGCCGATGATTATGCCCTCCACCGTTTTCGGCGCTAATGATCGTATACGTGTAGCCGTACTGGGTATCAATGGCCGGGGACGAAGTCACGTAAAGGGCTTTATGGGACTGGACAACGTAGAGGTAATAACCCTTTGCGACCCTGATTTGAAAGTTGCTGAGGAGCGTGCTGCCGAATTTAAAGAAGCTTACGGCAAAAAGGTGGCCGTAGAACAGGATCTGAGAAACGTATTTGACGATAAGGATATTGATGTGGTAAGCATCGCTTCTACCAATCACTGGCACGCGTTGTCAACGATCTGGGCCTGCCAGGCGGGTAAGGACGTCTACGTAGAAAAACCTGGCTCTCACAATATCTGGGAGGGGAGAAAAATGGTAGAAGCTGCCAATAAATATGACCGTATCGTACAGCACGGGGTACAGTTACGTAGCTCCAAAGCCCTGCAGCAAGCCGTCCAGCATTTACATGACGGTGTGATTGGTGACCTGTATATGGCACGAGGGCTGGTATTTCGTTGGCGGCCCGACATCGGGGATAAAGGCTTTGAACCCACTCCAGAAGGACTAGACTACGATCTGTGGCTGGGGCCTGCCCAAGAAAGGCCCTTTACCCAAAATCTCGTGCACTATAATTGGCACTGGCACTGGGACTTTGGCAACGGCGATGTAGGTAACCAGGGCATACACGAAACTGATATGTGTATGTGGGGACTGGATGTTGGTCTACCCAGCAAAGTTACGGCCATGGGTGGAAAATTCCTGTGGGACGATTGTAAGGAGACACCGGAAGTATTGACATCAACTTACCTTTACCCAAATGAGAAAAAGATGATTGAATTTGAAGTACGTCCCTGGTGCACCAATACCGAAGATGGGGCTACAGTGGGTAATATCTTTTATGGTAGTGAGGGCTACATGGTCATTAAGGGCTACGGCAAGTACGAAACCTATCTGGGCAGGGACCGGGAGCCGGGACCGACCGGTGAAGAAGGGGGTAATCATTATGAAAATTTTATTCAAGCAGTAAGAGCTCATGACAAGTCCATGCTGAATGCGCCAGTAGAGACTGCGCATCTGTCGTCTGGGTTGGCACATCTGGGTAATATATCTTACAGACTGGGCAGAACACTTGATTTTGATCCGTCCAAAGAACGTTTTGTCAATGATCCTGAAGCAGACAATCATCTGAGGCCTCAGTATCGAGAACCTTATGTTGTGCCGGAAAATGTATAAGATTTATTTACAGCCCTTGGTTAGCATAGGAAAGCCGCTGTTGCGGCTTTTTTTTGATGGATGCTCAGTTCGTCAGACCTGCCCAATTCGTCCTTTAATGTGAGTTCGTTAGGCAGGCTCCACATTTATGTTAAATTAAAGAAGGTGAATGTTTGTGAGGTAAATGTTTGTTAAATAATAGATTGTCAATACATGTAGTTTTTCGGGGTATTTATATGAGGTTTTTTTTATCTAGATAAATAGTTTTGAAACATGGAAGTAAAAAACTATAACAATGGCGTCGTAGAAATTTGTATCAGGGAGGGTATCGTATTTGGCACCTACCTTGTTGACAAAGTTGAACTGGATCACGCCATATCCGCTACGCAATTCAGAAAAGAGATTACCAATAATATACCCTACCCTGCCTATGCAGATCTTTCCCGTGTTAGGGAAGTAAGCCGTGAAGCCCGATCGTACTTCTCCAAGGAAGCGGGCGAGGACCTGAAAGCGATCGCGCTTATTATCAAAAATCCAGTAACCAAAATGATGGCAAATTTCTTTATGAAGTTTAATCATCCCCGATACCCCATACGCTTTTTTACTGACGACCAGGAAGCGCTCAATTGGCTTAAACAATATGTGGATGCAGAAGCAGTACAAAATGCAAAATAATGTGCTTGATACTGAATTCTTTACCGCCACAGTAGTGGATGGGATTCTTGAAGTTCAGTACAAAGACAATGTGTACATTACCATTGAAGAAGCAAAAAACATTGTAAGGGGACGATTGAAGTTCTTCGGTGATGCTCAGTATCCTTGCCTATTGAAATCTTCTAAGTTAAAAGGTGTAGACAGGGAAGCTCGAAAATACCTCTTTACTGAAGGTGTTACGAATTTACTGGCCATTGCGCTGGTACCAAAAAATAAGGTGGGCCAGATGTTAACTACAATTCTGGTCAATTTTGAAAAGCCAGACATTGCCTGTAGAGTTTTTAAATCCCACGAGGCTGCCCGCCAGTGGCTCAGACAGTATATCGGCAAAGGTCATGAATGAAAAAAGACTAGAGCAGATTAACAACATTATTCTTGACATTGCCTCCGGTAATCTGAGCGGTAAGGTTGATGTTTCCTCCGAATTTGATGAAATAGATGCAATTGCCTCCGGCATCAATATGCTGGGAGAAGAACTACGGGCAACTATGATAGACCGTAATTACTTCGACAGTGTACTCAAAAGTATCGGTGATATTCTGGTCATTTTTGATGGCCAGTTTAATATAAACCAAATTAACAGCAAGGCTTTGGAATTGTTAGGATACCAAGAAACAGGGCTCCTTGGTAAAAGCATCCATTTTCTCTTTAGACAGGAAGGGGACGCCATTGAGTTTAAAGACCTTCTCTTGGAAAAAGGTAAAATCTATAACAAGGAGTCGCTATTTTTACTCGCCGATGGTGAGGAACTGCCGGTTACAGTTTCAGTTTCGGAAATATCGGCTGCCGGAGAAAAGCCCAAGGGATACGTATTGCTGGCCAAAGACCTCAAGCAATTTTACATCTTTTCAGATGCACTTAAGAAAAAAAACAAAGAATTAGAGACTTTTGTGTATAAAGTCTCCCACGATCTTAAAGGGCCGGTAGCCTCGCTTATGGGACTCCTGGACCTGATTGTAAACAGTAATGAAGATGACAGGTTACTTTATCTTGACATGATGAAGCAAAGCCTTCAGAAGCTGGATAAAAGCATTGTATCACTCCTGAATTTTACCCTGGCTAACAAAACAAACCTCAGCGTCACTCATATTCCCCTCAGAAAGTTAACCCATGACATTCTGGATTCGCTTCAGGCTTTTCCTGGCCGAACCGAAGTCGATTTTAAGTTGAACATTGAGGACAGTCTCCTAGTCACCACGGTACCAGAACTGCTCACCTCCATACTTCAGAATTTTCTGGAAAATGCGATTAAATACCGCAATACCAACATTAGTTCAACTGTGAAAGTTACTACGCATAAGGTACAGAAGGCGGTCAACATTTGTATCAAAGATAATGGAATAGGAATGAATTCTCAAGTAAGAGAACGGGCGTTTGACATGTATTTTAGGGGAGAGAATAAGGAGCCCGGTAGTGGTTTGGGCCTGTATATTACTAAAAATAATTTAGAAAAAATCGGTGGGCACGTAGAGCTTAAATCACAAGAGGGCGAAGGCACCGAGGTATTCCTGACCATTCCCAATCTTGCCCGGTAAGGTTCGCTTTAAGCATTGAAAAGGTCACCTTTCATACTAGGTGACCTTTTTTATGACACGAGAATCAGCAACTCCCTCTGATCTTCTTTTTGGAAGTATGATCATGTGTCCTTTTCAGGCATGATCGGTCCCATACTTGACTTACGCTACGTCAGTTCTGGGTACTTTTAGTGCTGCGTTACCACCTAGGTTTTCAAGCTGCTCCAGATCAAAATTTGTATCTGCCTGCAGGAAACCGACTCTAGGTAATAGTTTTGAACCTAACTTTCTCTTTTCCAGATTGGCAGTAAGTCCTAAATGTACGGCTTCCATATCTAAATGCTTTGCACGCATAATAACTTGGTAAAGGATCTGCTTGTAAGTCTTGTATTCGTGGTAGCGGTAATCCATTCCCAGTACTACCCCCTGATACGTTTTGTGGCCCTTATGCGTACAGCCAACCCCTACCAAAGGATTACCTTCCTGACGCAGGTAAAACATTAAAAACTCCCAATCACCCGCCGCATTCATCTGCTGCATCAGCTTAAAGGGATAAGTTATGTTATTAAGGGCTTTGTTATTTTTCTGTACGTTCAGGTACAACTGGTAAGCCTGCTCCAGTTCAACTTCGTTCAAACTGTTTTTGACAATAACTTCAAACTGTTCCTCAAAATGGAGAATATCTTTGCGGATGTGTTTGCGTGATTTCGCGGTACGTTTTGTCAGGTAATCTTCAGCATCCTCAAAACCTGTCAGATCCAGTTCAGAACCTTCGGGCAGACTGATTTTCATAAAACCCTGCTGGTAGAAGAATTCGTTGAGAAGGGCATCATCGGCCGGAATATCACGCATCATCAGCATCTTGGCATCATACTCAAACTTAAGCTTTTCAGTCTCTGCACAAAACTGCTTGAGAGCCTTCTGGCGCAGTGGGTGATCACGATCCAGATAAAGGTGCTCTCCATCAGTAATGAGTGCGCCCATGGCCATGACACGGCTCGTCATGTAGTAGGGATCATCCTGGCGAATTAATTCCAGAGCTTCAGATACCTCAGCTTTGGAAAGTACGTCATCTTTCCACATACCTACTGTAAAGAAAGTGGCCAGCACAATTTTGCCCTTATTGTCCTTAATAAGCAGATAGATAAAGTCCCAGTTCTGGTCTTGGCGTTCATTTTCGCTGAAGGTTTCTTCCAGCAGTCTCAGGCTCTCATGGTCTAGTATGCCTCGATCATTGAAAAGCTGATCCCAGCTTTCCCGGTCAATACGCTGAATGCTGTCATACACCTCCACATGGAGTGTCGGCATCACTTTATGGCATACTTTCTCGTCGTCCGCCTGAGCTAGTTTAAAAGCTGACCTGACACGCCCGATCGTCATACTTTCTTCTTCCAGAGCTTTGGGGTAATGGTAGCACATGGCATCTACCAGTGCTTTAATTTCTTCTGGCTGATTGTGACGGGATATCGTGAAGCGTATACCTGCATTTCTGACCGGTACGACTGGAAAGGTAGCGACGTTGATATAAAAGCCATCGTTCATCAGTCGGCGAGCAAAGTTATAAGCGACCGCCGGTTGGGCGGCTCCTATGAAATGTACTGGGCATACGTTCTCCTGGATCAATGGTAAATCTGTCTGTCTGATAAGTTGATTACAGTATTGTACCTTTTGTTGAAGGTCATCCTGTAACTCGTAAATTTCATCCGAAAGATGTATCCGAGCCGAAGCAAGTGCGGCTGCTACACTGGCAGGTTCCAACTGGGCAGAAAAAGTCTGAGGTCCGCCAAAAACTCTATATTTTTCGTAAAGTTCCTCATCACCAAAAGCTACCACACTACCACTTGCTCCAAACGACT
>CAZZGE010000145.1:0-11579 GCA_964653665.1 uncultured Porifericola sp.
TTATAACCTTTATCATTCCAATGCACTAGCCGGCGGCTTTTTCGCATACTTGGTATATAGTTCGTAACCAATGAAAGCTACCAATAGTCCATACTCCACGGCGGTGAGCCATAGGTTTTCTGAGAAACTATCACTTGTATAGCCTGCATATGATAAAAAAATGATCCAACTCCAGAGCACGGGAAAACGGTAGGTAGAGAACGTACTGAATGCCAGCATGGGCGTAACATACCAGGGATGTACAACAGTAGCCAGTGCCAGGTAAATCAGCCACACCCACATCCAGGCAGCGGGTAACTGGTTCTTTCTTTCCAGAATGGTATATATTATAATAGCCAAGAAAGTGCTTACTGCCAACCACTTACCCGCACTACCAATGATGTTGTATCCTTTCACTATGAAGCCGATCTCCCGGATGATATAGTACACGCTGGCATTAAACTCAAATTTCTGAAAGTAAAGGCCTACACTCTGGCTGAGCCCTGCCAGCAACTCATAGCTGAGTAGTGGCACAAACATCAGCACCGTAAAGACTGCCGTCACAAAATACAAATACCAGGCTTGCTTTGTCCCCAGTCTTCGCCAGTACAACGGAAGCAGAATCAGCGGCAGTAACTTGGTGCTGATCGCCAGGGCCAGAAAAAATGCTGATATTACTAACCGATCCTTTTGTAACATGAAAAAGCTCATGAGTAGGAAAAAAATCATCAGTCCCTCAAAATGAAGATTAGCGGTTAGTTCCAGGATGATCAAAGGGTTGAGTGCGTAGAGAAAGAACCGCTGCTCGGGTAGTTGTACATTTCTAAGCAGTACCACTATCATGAACATTACTCCCATATCCGCCAGCAGTAGCCACGATCGGATAATGATTGTACTACCGTACACTGAGTCAGGAAAGAGCCAGGCTGCTGATGCAAAGATTGCCTGGTTTACCGGCGGATAGATGGTGAAGTAAGCAGGTGAATTAAGCTGCTGGAAAAGGGATTGGTCAATACCCTGAAGGTGTTGGAAAACACCTTGCTGCATCATATCTTCAGGCAGGTAAGCGAAAGGATCGACGCCCTGTACCAACAGACGACCATCCCAGATAAAGCGATATACGTCGTCCGAAAGATTGGGAACCGCAGGTAACAGTAGCACCCGCATTACTACCGCCAGCCCGACCAACCACCAGAAGGTTTGTCTTTCTTCAGCCATTCGGCATAAGCCAAGATAAACTAAAAATACTAGAGAGTAGACGGATAATAACACTACCGACTGATGCCGCTCCAGGTGATAGGTAATTAACAATAAGCCCCCTGTCAGGAGCAGAGCCATAGCTGCTCCTATGCCCCTTTTAAGCATAGTGGGCGGCGCTGAAAGAATAAAAGGCTACTGCACCGAAACCCAGCATCAACATCAGGTGAAAAAGCAACATACCGTAGTCTCCGGTCATAAATGCAGCATAAATACCAAAAGCGAAGTAGAGTGACAGCAGCAGTTCTACCCAGGTAAGGGGATTTACCTTGGCATGCAGGTAGACGTTCTTGGTCCACTTTTTCTGGGTGTTGGTCACATTAAACTTGGGAGTACGCAAAAATGGTGATTTGAAGCCCAGCAGTCCTTCAGCAACTGCCAGGGCATTGTGCAGCGAAAGCCCCATGGTAATGGTCAAAAAGAGGGGGTAGTGCTTAAGAAAGTAGCTGAGCTTATGCTCCTTAATTGTTCGGTTGGTGGCAATCCAGTAAAACAAGCCGATGGAGAAGAAACCCAGAATAAAAACTGCTCCCAGTTTAAAAAATGCGTTCAGGTACGGGTACTGCTGCTTGATCAGTAGCATAGGCACGCTTAGTAGTGCTCCAACCAGGAGAAAGAGAAAAACAGAGGAATTAAACAGGTGCATGACAGCATGTAGTCGATTTACCCAGCTAAGCTTGCGTTGAGGGTGATTAGTAAAAACTTGACTGAGGTGCTTACGGGCACATTCAGCAGCCCCTTTGTTCCAGCGAAACTGCTGCGACTTGATCGCTGGCATCAAGATAGGTAGTTCGGCCGGGGCTTCCACTTCTTCCAGATAGACAAATTCCCATCCCCGCATTTGTGCCCGATAGCTTAGGTCTAGGTCTTCAGTAAGGGTATCATCCGACCAACTGCCCGCATCAATGATACAGCTTTTGCGCCATACGCCCCCTGTGCCGTTAAAGTTGATCAGGCTGTGGGCATGGCTTCGGCCACCCTGCTCTATGGTAAAGTGCCCGTCCAGACCAAAGGCCTGCAGGCGGGTCAGCAGGGAATAGTCTTTGTTCACATGGCCCCACCGGGTTTGCACCACACCCGTCTGCTTATCAGCGTAGAAGTGAGGAATCGTTTGCTTTAGAAAATTTGCCGAAGGTACAAAGTCAGCATCAAAAATGGCGATAAATTCACCCTTTGCCTTTTCCAGGCCATACGCCAGAGCACCTGCTTTAAAGCCTGTGCGTTCCTGCCTCCTGATGTGTTGTATGTTGATCCCTTCCTGCTGGTATTGGCTCAGTTGTTTTGCGATGAGCTGTACCGTTTCGTCTGTAGAATCGTCCAGTACCTGTATCTCCAGAAGTTCTTTGGGGTAGTCAAGTGCCACTACTGCACTGATGAGCCTCTCAACCACGTACTGCTCATTGTAGATAGGCAGCTGTACCGTGACTTTAGGCCACGATCCAGGGGGAGCCAAGGGCTTTGGTTTGCTTTCTTTTAGCCGCCGCAGGTAATGCCAGCTCAGATGTAACTGTCCCAGACTAAAAAGAAAAATGAATGACAGACAAAGTAAATATCCTGCTGTAATGAGGAACTCCATAACTAAATTCTAATGCGTGTCGCTCTACTATTCAACCTAAATCCGTACTGATGAGTTACAGACTACCGATACCGAAAAATGGTCCAGATGATTTTATACCCTGCCAGAACAGTACCTTTTAGCGTACCCGATACCTTAGATACACCAGTTCTTCGCCTGCGGTAGCGCACTGATACCTCAGCGGTTCTCAGACCAAGCTTCGCCGCTTTCAGTTGCATCTCCACCGTCCAGCCGTAAGTTTTGTCCTGCATACTGATCTTCTCCAGTGCTTCAAAAGTAATGGCGCGAAAAGGTCCCAGGTCAGTAAATCTGGCTCCGTAAAATAATCTCAGCAGGCGGGTAGCCAGCCAGTTACCAAAGATCTGCTGAGGAGTCATCGCGCCCTTTTCTCGCTGTCCCAGAGCCCGGGAACCAATGACCAATTCGGCTTCACCTTCCAGGATAGGCAGCACTACCTGGGGTAACTCTTCAGGGTAGTCAGAATAGTCAGCATCGAGAAATACGACAATATCCGGAAGCGTAGCCTGGTTGCGCACGTGCGCGATGCCTTTTAGGCAAGCGTAGCCATAGCCCTGCCGGGGTTCATCCAGCACCGTAACTCCTGCTTCTTTGGCTACTGCAGCCGTATCATCCTGCGAATTGTTATTGATAACTACAATCTCCGTAACCCATGACTTTGGTATATCCTTCACTACCCGGGCAATAGAGTTTTGCTCGTTAAAAGCAGGGATGATTACTTTGATATTTTTTTGCTGCATCTGGTTGTGCAAGTAATACAAATGGCGCGTAAAGAACTGTCATTCTGCTGACTTTTACTGCGGCTGAGCGCGAACGTAATGTCCCACCACTGCCTGTCATGGGTTCAAACTAGCCACAAAGAAAACGAAAAAGAGATGGACTGCCAGCTTTTGCTGATATCTGAGTGAACTTCTCCGTAGATACCATACTCGTGACTCAACCTATCTGGAAAGGAGCCGACTGGCTTATACTACGTTGAAATTAGCCGAAAGGGAAACTTTCGCTAAAACAGGAAGTTTATCCATGTATCAAAAACGACGGACAAAAACTTAGGATAAAATTTGCTATACCCTCATAATTTTGAAGAAAAGATCGACTTTCATACAGTCAGAGAGTTGATTAAAAGTCACTGCAGCAGTACACTGGGGACTGCATATGTAGATAAGATGAGTTTTTCGGATGACTTTAACCTGATCATTAAGCTACTGGTGCAGACCGAAGAATTTCGAAAAATACTTGAGCAAAAAGCTAGTTTCCCCGCTTCTAATTTTATTGATGTTACCGATCATCTGCAGAAGGCCAAGACAGCTGGTGCTTTTCTGACCGAAGAAGAGTTTCACGATATTCAGCTTTCCCTGGACACCATTTTCCGCTGCCTCAAATTTTTTGAGCAGGATGAGGAAGACGAGTATCCGGAACTCAAGAAATTGGGCGACTTTCTATCACTGGATAAAAACCTGTTACGCAGTATCAATGCGGTCATAGATGAGAAGGGGCATATGCGCAACAATGCCAGTCGCGAACTACAGAATATTCGTCGTATCATGCAAAATGAGCAGGTGCGGTTGCGCAAAGTACTGGACCAGATCATGAAACAGGCCAGGCAACAGGGTTTTACGCCCGAAGACGCCAGCCTCACGGTGCGGGGGGGGCGTATGGTCATCCCAGTTCTGGCCGAGTATAAACGCCGCATCAAGGGCTTTGTCCACGATGAATCAGCTACCGGACAGACGGTCTTTCTGGAGCCTGCCGAAGTGCTGGACATCAATAACGAAATCCGTGACCTGGAATACCGCGAGCGGCGAGAGATCATCCGCATACTGGTCAGCCTTACTGACCAGCTCCGCCCCCATTTACGAACGCTGCGCAGTGCTTACAACTTCCTGGGAATGGTAGACTTTATCCGGGCCAAAGCCCGCTTTGCGCTTCAATTGGATGCATCCTGCCCGAAGCTGGAGAAGGCAAACCTGATAGACTGGTACCGGGCACGGCATCCTCTGTTACAGAGGTCACTGGAGGAGCAGGGGCGGGCGATCGTTCCGCTTAACGTGAAACTGGACGAAGCGCAACGTATCCTCATCATTTCCGGCCCTAATGCTGGAGGTAAGTCAGTCTGTCTTAAGACAGTAGCGCTGCTGCAGTATATGCTGCAGTGCGGTATGCTGATAACCATAGACGACCACTCCCGTGCTGGCGTTTTCAAAAATATTTTTATAGACATCGGTGATGAACAATCGCTGGAGAATGACCTGAGTACCTATAGTTCGCATCTTACCAATGTAGATCACTTTCTTAAGTTTGCTGACCAGCAGTCACTGGTTCTGATTGATGAGTTTGGTACGGGAACGGAACCCCAGTTTGGCGGAGCCATTGCCGAAGCTACGCTGGAAGCTTTGAATGATCTGAAGACCTACGGCATTATCACGACGCATTATACCAACCTGAAGCAATATGCCGACGCGGCAGAGGGAGTCGTCAACGGTGCTATGCGCTTCGACTCTGACAAATTAGAGCCACTCTTTCACCTGGAAATCGGTAAACCAGGCAGTTCCTTTGCCCTGGAAATCGCTCAGAAGATTGGTCTTCCCCATCAGGTGCTGGAACGCGCAAAAGAGCATATTGGTGCCGAAAAGGTTGCTTTTGACAAAATGCTGACTGAACTGGAAAGTGAAAAAGCAAAATTTGACGAGCAAAACCGTGAGTTGAGGGCTAAGAAGCAACGGCTTACCAAACTCTCCCGGGAGTACGAGGAGTTAAAGTTGTACATGGATCGGCAGCGCAAGCAGATTCTCAATGAGGCCAAGCAGGAAGCACAAAGTCTGTTGAAAGATACCAACCAGCAGATAGAGGCAACCATCCGTTCTATCAAGGAGCACAATGCTGAAAAAGAAGCCACCAAGCAAGCCCGCAAAAACCTGGAAGACCTGAAGCAGAAGGTTAAGCCTGAAAAGACTAAGACTTTACACCCGGCTCGTGTAGAAAAAGTAGAGGGTGAGATAGACGAAGGGGATGCTATCCGGGTGCTAGATAATGGCGCAATTGGCGAGGTACTTAGCATTAAAGGGAAGCAGGCTGAAGTACTCATCGGTTCGCTCAAGTCTACTATCAAGCTGAAGCGATTAGAAAAAATTTCTCGTAAGGCACTGAAGAAAAATTCAGAAAACAAGTCCGCTCCTACCAAAGGAGTGGATATCAACAAGAAGTTTACGGAGTTCAGTTCTAACTTAGACATTCGGGGAAAACGCGCTGAGGAGGCAATACCTATGCTGCAAAACTTTGTAGACGAAGCCAGTATGTTTGGCCTTGACGAGATCCGAATCATTCACGGAAAGGGAAATGGTATCTTGAGAGGTATAGTCAGGGATTATCTCAACCGTCATGACCGGGTATCCCGGGCACAGGACGAGCATGTAGAAAGAGGGGGTGCGGGTGTAACGATCGTTAAGCTACGGTAATAGAAAAGCCGCTCTTGGTAGAAGCGACTTGCGTTTTATCGAGAGTAAACGGCTAATTACCACTACCCTGCCGGTTGAGCGTAAAGTTATATTCACCGTTGATTCCGGCAATCTTACCGTTTGATGCTGTGGTGCCAATGTCTATGGTAAATGTCATGTCCATCACGTCCCCGTCTTCGCTCAGGCGGACAGTGATCGGTACATTGTCTCGCTCACGCAGCACTTCTGCGCCTTCTTCAAAATTGTCAGTGGCTTCTACAATGAAGGTACCCTCATCAGGAAAAACCAGCGGATCGCCACTGCCCGAAGTAGTGTAGCTCACTGCTGAAGCAGTAGCCGTGATAGTGATAGAGAAACTAGTGAACTGGTCAGCGGCCGGGCCGGTAACATCATTGGCTTCACTGACAGCCCAGGTACCTGACAGGTCTTGTCCCGGTACCTCTTCGGTGGCGGGATCGGGAGTGTTGTCTCCACAGGCAGTTGCGAATAACAGTACCAATATGCCCATATAGGTCCGAAGTACGTTTATCATTTTCATAATCTGATCTTTTCCTGAAGTTTTGACGACAAAATAGAATATTTATTGCAAAATGCACCAACGAAAATAAGTATCATACGCAATAACAAAAGAAAACTTACGGTAGGCCGTTTTTGGAGGTAGGTTACTTATACTGCTCAATATCAACTTTTTGCTGTACGTATTCATATTCATAGGGCTGATTGGAGCAAACGACTACGACTCTCTCCGGTAGCACTTTTCTTACTTCCTGCTGATACCACTGAATGCCCTTAGCATCCAGATTTGAGCAAGGCTCGTCCAAAAACAATAGCGCACTTCTTGAATAAAAAGCCAGCCCCAGTTTTAACCTTTGCTTCATACCCGATGAAAACTGCCGGATATACTTATACCGCGCCTGTTCCAGGTACATCGCCTTTATGATATCTTCAGTACTGAGGGTGGGTAGGGGCTGTTTGAGGGAAAAATGAAAGTCAAGCAGTTCCAGCAGTGTAAATTCTTCGATCACTTCCTGGTACGGAGCTACGATACTCTGATACTGATAAAAGACCTCCTCAGAAAGCGATTTATCATTGACCACATACTCTACCTTGCCACGCGTGGGTGGCAACAGGCCGCTCAGTATTTGCATCAGGGTAGTTTTGCCACTACCGTTGGGGCCAAGCAGGGCGTAGGAATGTCCCTTGTTAAAGGTGAAAGAAAAATTTCTAAATATCCATTCGCGCTGATATTTCTTGCCTAAGTTACTGACCCGTATGTGCATCATGCCAGAAAGTGTCAGGCAGGCTCAAAACCTTTCATTACACCACGTTCAGAACTGCGGATAAACCTGAGTATTTCGTCACGTTCCTTGGAAGGGTTCATGGTAATCTCAATTTTATCTAAGGCAGAAGTGTTGTTCATACCACTTAGGTAAATGATGCGGTAAATCTCCTGCACCTCGTTGATTTTTTCACTAGTAAACCCTCTTCGGCGAAGCCCGATAGAGTTGATACCACTGTAGCCCAATGGCTCACGTGCGGCACGAGTAAAGGGAGGCACGTCTTTTCTCACCAACGCTCCGCCCGAAACCATGGCATGGGCTCCGATTTTAACAAACTGATGGACAGCACTGGTGCCTCCCACGAGAGCAAATTCGTCAATGATCACGTGCCCGGCCACCTGTACGCCATTGGCCAGGATGCAGTGATTCCGAATCTCACAGTCGTGAGCGATGTGTACGTAGGCCATTAACAGTACATTACTGCCAATCTGCGTTTTGTACTTGTCAACGGTACCACGGTTAATGGTCACACATTCGCGGATTGTGGTGTTATCACCGATGACTACTGTGGTTTCTTCTCCAGCAAATTTCAGATCCTGCGGAACGGCGGCGATGACAGAGCCGGGAAAAATCTTGCAGTTTTTACCGATGCGTGCTCCTTCCATTACGGTGACATTAGGCCCTATCCAGGTATCCTCCTCAATGACCACATTTTTGTAGATAGTGGTGAAAGGTTCAATTACAACGTTTTCAGCAATTTTTGCTTCCGGATGTATGTATGCTAAGGGTTGATTCATGCGTCTTTCCTTACAATGCTTGCAGACATGGTAGCTTCACAAACCAGGGTATTACCAACGTAGGCTTCTCCGCGCATCTTGGCAATACCGCGTTTGATCGGAGCTAAGAGTTCGCACTTGAGCGTAAGCGTGTCACCAGGCAGCACCATTTTCCTAAATCTGCAGTGTTCAATAGCTAAAAAATATGTCCAGTAATTTTCCGGGTCAGGTACGGTACTAAGTACCAGTATCCCTCCTGTCTGTACCATGGATTCTACCTGTAGTACACCCGGCATTACCGGATTACCGGGAAAATGCCCTTCAAAGAAAGGCTCATTCATCGTCACGTTCTTGATGCCACAAACTACTGTATCGTCCAGGTAATAGATTTTGTCTATCATCAGGAAGGGATAGCGGTGGGGCAGCATATGGCTTACCTGATTAATATCGAGTACAGGAGGCAGCTTAGGATCGTACTGAGGTACGGCTTTATTGCTCTCTTCCCGCATGGCTTTCTTGAGCTTTTTGGCAAAAGCTACGTTGGCAGCATGACCGGGCCGCGCTGCCAGTATCTGTGCCTTAATCGGCCGCCCTGCCAGCGCAAGGTCGCCTACCATGTCCAGAAGTTTGTGCCGGGCAGGCTCGTTTTTGTACCGCAATTCTACGTTGTTCAGAATTCCCTCACTCTTCACCTCTACCCGCGGCTTCTTAAAAAGACCCGCCAGGTGATCCAGTTCTCCTTCTTCAACCTTACGATCTACTACTACGATTGCATTGTTCAGGTCTCCCCCCTTGATAAGATTATTCTGGTAGAGCATTTCCAGTTCGTGCAAAAAACAGAACGTACGGCAGGCAGCAATTTCTTTTCCAAAATCTCTGATATCGTTCAGCGAAGCATGTTGACTACCCAGCACCGGGGAGTTATAGTCGATCATCACGGTAAGGCGATAATCATCCAGAGGTAGCGCCGCAATCTCTACGTTGCGGTCAGGTTCGCGATGAAAGATACCTTCCTTAACCTCAAAGAAATTTCTTAAGGCACTTTGCTCTTCGGTACCTGCTTCGGACAGCGCGTCAATAAACATCTTAGAACTACCATCCATGATTGGTGGCTCCGGACCATCCAGTTGGATGAGCACGTTATCTATCTCCAGACCTACCAGCGCGGCCAGGGTATGCTCTACGGTGTTGATCCTGGCGCCGCTTTGCTCAATGGTAGTGCCTCTTGAAAGGTCTACCACGTTGTCCACATCTGCATCTACGATGGGATGCCCTTCAATGTCGGTTCGCTGAAACTTGATACCATGATTGGGTTTGGCCGGCAGAAAAGTCATATTTGCTCTGACGCCGGTATGCAAACCGACTCCGGAGACAGTGACAGACTCTTTGATTGTGTGTTGTCTGATGTTCATCATTAATTTTCCTCGCTTTCGCTACCGGACAAAGTTAATACTTTTTTCTCTAGTTGTCGGATACGATCTGCTAAATCGGGCAGGTTCTTAAATGCCGCATACACCCTAAGGTACTTATTCCTGTCAAAACTGGGGCTGCCCAGTTCTACGCTACCGGGCTTCAGTGACTTCCCTACACCGGCTTGGGCTCCTACTTTACTGCCATCGCCGATCTTCAGGTGGCCCACCACTCCCACCTGCCCGGCCAGTACGCAGTTATCCCCTACCTTGGTGGAGCCAGAGACACCGGCCTGAGCAGCGATGACGGTATTTATACCTAGTTCTACATTGTGTGCGATCTGGATAAGGTTATCAAGCTTCACCCCGTCTTTGATCACAGTAGAGCCCATCGTAGCGCAGTCAATGGTGGTATTAGCGCCAATATCTACATGATGACCAATGACTACATTGCCTACCTGGGGAATGGTTTTGTAGGTACCATCCGACTGGGGGGCAAACCCAAAGCCATCGCTACCGATCACTGCTCCAGCGTGGATTACGCAGTGCGAACCGATAACAGAGCCGGGATATATCTTAACACCGGTCTGTATCACTGTATGATCGCCGATCTGCACATTATCTCCTACATAGGCGTGGGGATATATTTTCGTCTGCTGACCAATCCGGCAACCATTGCCAATGTAGGAAAATGCTCCACGGTAAATACCTTCGCTCAGGCTGCAGTTATCTCCCAGGTAGCTAGGCTCTTCTATCCCCAGCTTCTGAAAGCTCACCAGTTTATGGTATTCTTCCAGCAGGGCAGTAAAGGCCAAATAGGGATCTTTTACTCGGACTAACGTTGTGCTTAAATTTCTTTTGGGTTTAAAATCATGGCTTACGATGACCGCACCGGCCTGCGTAGTGTAAACAGAAGATTCGTATTTGGGATTGGAAAGGAAGGAAATCTCGTCTGCTTGGGCGTCTTCTATTTTCCCCAGCTTCTTGATCTTGATAGAATCATCCCCTTCTACCTTACCGTCCAGTAGTTTTGCGATGTATTCAACGCTAAATTCTACCATGTAATTAGATTTCTTAAGAGTATGCTAAACTGCCCTCGTGCAAAATTACATCTTTGGGCCAGCATAGGTAGTATTTTGTGACTATTTTGCTCATGGCCTTGATATTCGGCAAATCGGACGCTTTTGCGATGTCAAAAATCTTGCCCTGTTTGGTGATAATATTGATTTTTTGCCCTTCCGATATGTAGGCAGCATTGCTTATATTTCCGTATATCATAAAATAGTTTAATTCTTTCTTGGAAATATTTAAACAGTGCCGTACTTGTTCTCCCATCTCCAGGATGGTACCTTCAGAAAAAGGCTCATTACTGATTCTTATCCTGAACAACTTACGCTCCAGGATACGCTGGCTCAGACTGGACAAGACACCATCTGTGTGGTATTTCCACTGCTTCATGGCACTCCATACATCCACATCGTCCAGTTCAGTAAACTTTTGGAGATACTCGGGATTGTTCTCCAGTGCTTCCAGGGAAATCTGCTGCTTCAGGAAAAACACAAGAGCCGGACTGGCAGACAAATCCACACCATTTTTAGCCAGGTCAATAGCCCGCTGTACGGTGGAGATCATCATTTTTTCAGCACTGACACTGGCTTTATGAAGATATACCTGCCAGTACATCAGGCGGCGCGCATTTAGAAAATTCTCAATACTGTAGATACCTTTTTCTTCCACCACGATTTCGTCATTCATGACATCCAGCATCTTGATGATGCGGTCAGCACCAATCTCTCCTTCTGATACACCGGTGTAAAAGCAGTCACGCT
>CAZZGE010000146.1:0-11574 GCA_964653665.1 uncultured Porifericola sp.
CAGTTCTTTAGATTGCTTTACAGAAGATAAAGCTTTGCGACTAATTCTTCAAATACCCTGATTTTTGTCTCCCTGATAGCTGTTCCCTTCAGTCCATAACCTCCGGCGAATGAGGACTATCCATTGGGGTCCGACGCGGAACATCTTAGACACGCCTTTACTTGGTACACTTCTCATTAGACTTAAGCCAGAATATCTTTAACAACGTGTCCGTGCACATCAGTCAGGCGAAAGCGCCGACCTTGATGTTTGTAGGTCAGCTTTTCGTGATCTATGCCCATCAGGTGCAACAGGGTGGCCTGAAAATCATGCACATGCACCGGGTCTTTGACAATGTTGTAGGAGAACTCGTCTGTCTCTCCGTACGTGATACCTTTCTTGACCCCCCCACCGGCCATCCAGATGGTAAAGCAGCGGGGGTGATGATCGCGACCGTAGTTGGTGTCGGTCAGTTGGCCCTGCGAATAATTGGTGCGCCCAAACTCTCCACCCCAAACTACCAGCGTATCTTCCAGCAGACCGCGCTGCTTCAGGTCCTTGACCAAAGCTGCTGAGGCCTGATCGGTATCCCGAGCCTGCGAGCTGATCTCTCTGGGTAAATCCAGGTGTTGATCCCATCCCAGATGATAAAGTTGGGTGAATTTGACATCCCGCTCGGCCAGCCTTCGGGCCAGCAGGCAGTTGGCAGCATAAGTCCCGGGTTTACGGGCATCTTCCCCATACATCTCAAATACGTGATCAGGCTCGTCTGACAAGTCCAGCGCCTCGGGCACCGAGGTCTGCATACGGTACGACATTTCGTACTGGGCGATGCGTGATTCTATCTCCGGGTCGCCGAAGTCCTGCAGACGTATGTCGTTCAGCTCAGCCAGGTAGTCTAGTACCTGTCGGCGCGTACCGGCATTGATACCGTCAGGATTATTCAGGAAAAGCACCGGGTCTTTGCCGGAGCGGAACTGCACGCCCTGATGCAGGGAGGCCAGGAAGCCATTGCCCCAGAGGCGTGAATAGATAGGCTGCGGCCGCTGTGCGCCTCGCGAGAGCAGTACAATGAAAGTGGGCAGGTTCTGGTTATCACTGCCCAGGCCGTAGCTCAGCCAGGAACCGATACTCGGCCGGCCGGGCTGTTGCGATCCGGTCTGAAAGAAAGTAATCGCCGGATCGTGGTTGATCGCATCCGTATGCATAGACTTGATGTAGCAAAGCTCATCAGCAATTTCGGCCGTGTAAGGCATCAGGTCGCTGGTCCAGGCGCCGCTTTCCCCGTACTGCTTAAAATCAAAAAGCGAGGATGCCAGGGGAAAAGAGTTTTGTCCAGAGGTCATGCCGGTGAGGCGCTGCCCTTGACGTACCGAGGCAGGAAGTTCTTCACCGTGCATTTTTCCCAGCATGGGCTTATAGTCGAACAGGTCCATCTGCGAGGGGCCGCCACTCTGAAAAAGATAGATCACCCGCTTGGCTTTGGGCGCAAAGTGTAGTTTGTCCAGCATACCGCTCATCGGGTCTATAGCGGGTCCTGGACCGGTATTGCTATCACAGCCCAGCAGGCTACCCAGTGCCATGCTCCCCAGCCCCAGGCTCATGCGGGACAGGAAGTGGCGGCGGTTCATTTGACTTAAGTGTTCGCTGAGTATATCCTTCATGATCAGTCTTTTTTTAGCTTCTGAATTTAGCTTCGTCCAGGTTAAACAGGGTGTTGGCCACTACTGCCATGGCAGCTAGCTGAACTTTGTCCAGCTGCTTATTATAGTCAGCGTCTCCTACGCGCATCAGGCCGTCGGCCTCCTGCTGTGCTGTTTCGTAATCATTGAGTTTATCCTGGTAGAGACGCGTCAGCAGTTCCAACTCTCGGGCTCGTGGCTCTCTTGAGGTCACGGCACGGAAGCCAAACGCAATCTGTTCCTCGACAGAAGTACCTCCCTTTTCCAGCATGCGCTCGGCCAGCTTGCGGGCGGCTTCTACAAACTGTGGATCATTGAGCAGGGCCAGCGATTGCAAGGGTGTGCTGGTACTCTGCCGCTTGGCCACGCAAAGGGTGCGCTCGGGGGCGTCAAACATCACCATCGTCGGGGGCGGAATCGTCCGCTTCCAGTAGGTGTAGAGGCTGCGACGGTAGAGCCCGGGGCCCTGGCTGGGTCGGTACTTGTTCTCCCCAATCTGGTTGGCCATGGCCTTCCAGATACCGGCCGGCTGGTAAGGTTTCACCCATTTACCACCCAGGCTGTCGTAGAGCAGTCCGCTCACTGCCAGGGCTTTGTCGCGGAACATCTCAGCGGTCAGGCGCACGTTAGGGCCGCGGGCCAGCATCAGGTTTTCGGGATCACGCTGCTGCTGCTTTTTTGTGATATGAGCAGATTGCTGGTAAGTGGCCGACATGACGATCAGCTTCTGCAGGGCTTTGATATTCCAACCCGACTCACGGAATTCTACCGCCAGCCAATCCAGCAGTTTGGGATGGGTTGGCAAATCACCCTGGTTACCAAAATCTGCCAGTGTACGTACAATACCTTTACCGAAATACATCTGCCAGAAGCGGTTGACTGCCACGCGAGCCGTTAGCGGATTCTCTTCGTCTACCAGCCACTGCGCCAGCCCGAGGCGGTTCTGAGGGTATTTCTCGTCAAAAGGTAATACCGCTTCCGGGGTAGCCCGCTCTACCTGCTCAATGGGCGCGTCGTAGGCACCCCGGGCCAGTATGTAGGCCGGTTTCTGTTCTTCCCGCTCCTGCATGATCATCACATGCGGAATGATCACATCCAGACGCCGCAAGCTGTCCAGGCGAGCCGTGATGCGCTGAAATTCTTTATCCTGCCGCTGCAGGTAATGAGCGTAGAGCGCTTGTTGCTGCGGATTTGGTTTTACATCGGCTACCTGCTGCACCTCCAGGGGCGAAAGTGTTCGGGCATAGACGCGTACTTCGTCAATCACCCCGCCGGTAAAGCCGTAGGTATCGGTGGCCACATTGCGGCTATACCAGTTACCTACCAGCAAATCATTACCGTTGAGAATAGACTGTCTGCCCAGATTATCCTGGTTAACTTTAACTATTTGCTGTTTACCGTTGATGTAGAGTTTTACTCCGGCGGCTTTGCCCGAACCGTTGTAAGTAGCAAACACATGCGCCCACTGCCCGACGGGAATAGCAGTGCGGGTCTGCACATCCAAATATTCTTTTCCATTCAAATGGATGAGGCGCAGGCTCAGCTTATTGTCCTGGGTCAGCGTCAGGTCATAACCCTGCCGGGCGATTTCTCCATTACGGCGGCTCAGGATACCGGCACGACGGTCATGGGCGTTGCTGTGCTTTACCCAGGCACCCAGGGAGAAATGGTGGTGATGATCAAAATCAGCGATATCGCCCAGCGTGAGGAAATTGGCACCGTTAAATTCCAGGGCTTTGCCATATTTGCCTTCCACGTGCTGCGGCAGTGCTATCTTTTTGGGTAATGCTACATTCAGCAGGCCGGGCAGATCGGAATAATCGCCCCGAAACTGCTGGGCCTCCATGACGTCTAACTTGAAGTAAGCCAGTTGCTCGCTATCAGTATCTGTTTGGAGAGAAGCACTCGCCAGCCAGGTCTCAAACTCAGGCTTGGGTTGCTCCTGTATTTGCTCCAGGCGTCCTTCCAGTGCAAGGATGGTTGAGTCCACAAAAGCTTTTTTGGCCTCCAGTTCAGGGTCTTCTACCCGAATAGCCGGCTCAGGGGCCTCGTCCAGGTAGCTGATCTTACCGGTCTCCGGTACACTGTTGAAGAAGCCAAAGAGCTGGTAGTATTCTTTCTGCGAAATAGGATCGTATTTGTGATCGTGGCAGCGAGCGCACTCCACGGTCAGGCCGAGAAAAGTGGTAGAAAATGTATTGGTACGGTCGGCGGCATATTCGGTGAGGTACTCCTCTTCAATGACGCCCCCTTCCTGGGTGATGGCATGGTTGCGGTTAAAGCCGGTGGCTAGTTTCTGCTCGTAGGTGGCGTTGGGTAAGAGATCACCGGCCAGCTGCCAGGTGACAAACTCATCGTAAGGCAGGTTTTCGTTGAAAGCCTCAATCACCCAGTCGCGCCAGGGCCACATGGTGCGGGGGCGGTCATCCTGGTAGCCATGGGAGTCAGCGTAGCGCGACAGGTCCAGCCACATAGGTGCCATGCGCTCGCCAAAATGCTGGGAAGACAGCAGGCGGTCCGCTACTTTTTCGTAAGCGTCGGGCGTATCATCCTGGAGAAAAGCATCCAACTCTTCCACCGTTGGCGGCAGACCTGTGAGGTCAAAAGTAACCCGGCGCAATAGTTTTTCTTTACTGGCTTTTTCAGCCGGTTGAAAACCTTCCTCTTCCAGCTTGGACAGCACAAAATTATCAATGGGATTCTGCACCCAGTCTTCGTCTTTAACCTCGGGCAGTTCAGGTCGCTCCGGCGGGATGAAGGCCCAGTGCGCTTTCCACTCTGCTCCTTGCTTTACCCATTTCTTCAGCACTTCAATCTCGTAGTCAGTCAACTGGAGGTTGGACTCGGGCGGAGGCATTACCTCGTCAGGATCGGTGGAGGTCATGCGCATCAGGGCAGCACTCTCCTGAGGCTTACCCGCCACAAAGGCATGGCCTTCACTTTCCTTGAGCGCAGCAAAGGCGCCCTTCTTCGTATCCAGGCGCAGACCAGCTTCCCGCTTGTTGTTATCAGGCCCATGGCATGTGTAGCAACGGTCGGATAAGATCGGCTTGACGTGCAGGTTAAAGTCTATGGTGGCCGGTATTTTTTTGGCAGTAACGGATGTGTCTTGTCCCCCTTCGCAGGCGGCCAGGAACAGGCCAAAGCTTAGCAGGATGTAAAGTATAGGGTGTCGTTTCATAATCAATAATCTTACTTACGCCAGGATGTCGTTAACTACATGGCCGTGCACGTCGGTCAACCGGAAACGACGACCCTGATGTTTGAAAGTCAGCCGCTCGTGGTCAACACCTAGCAAATGTAACAACGTAGCCTGGAAATCGTGCACGTGCACCGGATTCTCAGTGATATTATATCCAAATTCATCGGTTTTTCCGTAGGAAAAACCCTTCTTCACGCCGGCACCCGCCATCCAGATGGTAAAGCAGCGGGGATGGTGATCGCGCCCGTAGTTGGTCTTGGTTAGTTTGCCCTGTGAATAATTGGTACGGCCAAACTCACCTCCCCAGACCACCAGCGTATCTTCCAACAGGCCACGCTGCTTCAGGTCCATCACCAGGGCGGCTGAAGCCTGGTCGGTAGCTTTGCACTGCCCCTGAATGGCCTTGGGCAGATTACCGTGCTGGTCCCAACCCATATGATAGAGCTGAATGAATTTTACATCCCGCTCCACCAGTCGGCGGGCCAGCAGGCAGTTGGCGGCAAAAGAACCGGGCTTACAGGCATCGGGTCCGTACATATCATAGATATAGTCTGGCTCACTTGACACATCCATCACTTCCGGAACGGAAGTTTGCATGCGGTAGGCCATTTCATACTGCGCAATCTTAGAATTGATCTCGGGATCCTGTACCCGGGTGTACTGTTGCTGGTAAATTTTCTGTAAGTAGTCCAGTACCCTGCGGCGGTCGGTGCCACTTACGCCGGGAGGATTGTTCAGGTAGAGTACCGGGTCTTTGCCGGAGCGGAACTGTACCCCCTGGTGGAGTGAGGGCAGAAATCCACTGCCCCAGAGGCGGGAGTAAAGCGGCTGCCCGCCGTCACGATTACGGGAGAGCATCACGATGAAGCCAGGCAGGTTTTCGTTGTCGCTGCCCAGACCATAGCTGAGCCAGGCACCCATGCTGGGCCGTCCCGGCTGCTGCGAGCCGGTCTGGAAGAAAGTCACTGCCGGATCGTGGTTGATAGCATCGGTATGCATGGACTTGACAAAGCAAAGCTCATCCACCACTTTGGAAGTATGCGGAAGCAACTCGCTTACCCACATGCCACTTTTACCGTGGCGGGCAAATTCAAACTGTGACCCAGCCAGAGGCAGTGACTGTTGGTTGGCTGTCATCCCGGTAAGGCGCTGCCCTTGTCGTACAGATTCGGGTAGGTCCTGTCCATTCATCTCCTGCAGCTTAGGTTTGTGATCGAACATATCGTGCTGCGAGGGTCCGCCGCTCATGAAAAGGTAGATCACCCGCTTGGCCTTGGGAGCAAAGTGGGGCTTCCCAAGTATGCCTTTATCCGGTCCATTTGCCCAGGCGGCAGATGGGCTGATGAGCGATGACAATGCTGCTGCCCCCAGTCCGAGGCTGGATTTGGACAGGAAATGCCGCCGGTTCATCTGGTAGGCGAGAGATTTTTCAACATTATTATTATCTGACATGATTATTTATTCTCTAAAAACTCTTTGTTTCAATATCGCACTAATTACTTCCAACGGATAGTGTTATGGTGCTAAAGTGTCATAGTTCATGTTATTTAAAACCATAACATACTAACACCTTAGCACCATAATCATCGCAAAGTGTAAAACTCATCGTGGTTCATCATGGCGTTAGCGACTACAGCTAAGGCAGCAGTTTTGGACAAGTCCAGCTTTTGGTCGCGGGGATACTCGCCTACATTTAGTAACTGCTTAGCCGCCTCAGGTTCTGCTGAATATTTTTCCAGTTCGTCTTCATACATATCGGTAAAAATTTCCAGCTCGGGCTCCAGTATCTCCCGGCCGGTCAGTAGTCGGAAGCCGTGGTTGAGCTGCTGCGGCAGGCTGTCGCTGGCTTCCTTTTGTATGCGTTCGGCCAAAATGCGGGATGCTTCCACGTACTGCGGATCATTGAGTAGGATGAGCGCCTGTAGCGGTGTACTCGTCACCTGCCGCTCTACGGTACAAACATTGCGTGCATCAGCATCAAAAGTGAGCATGGAGGGCGGTGGAATGGTACGGCGCCAGTAGGTGTAGAGGCTGCGACGGTAAAGTTCATCTCCCTCGCCAGCTTTGTACTCCCGCTCTCCTACGACAGAAGCCTTTTCTCGCCACAGGCCTGGCGGCTGATAAGGCTTTACGCTGGGGCCACCAATCTTCTGGGCTAATAAACCACTAGCAGCCAGAGCATTGTTGCGGATCATCTCGGCAGGCATGCGGCGCTTGGGGCCACGGGCCAGCAGCAGGTTCTGTGGATCTTTGCGCAGTAAATCTTCCGAAGCCACAGAAGTTTGCTGGTAAGTAGCTGACATCACAATCTTTTTTTGCAACGCCTTAGTATCCCAACCCGATTCCATGAAGGTGACCGCCAGCCAGTCCAGCAGTTGGGGATGCGTGGGCAAATCGCCCTGGCTGCCAAAGTCGTCCAGTGTACCGACAATACCACCTCCAAAGAACTGCTGCCACAGGCGGTTAACGGCTACCCGGGCGGTGAGCGGATTATCAGGGTCGGTGAGCCAACGAGCCAGGCCCAGGCGGTTGAGAGGCAGGTTTTCACCATAATTAAGTAACTGCTCAGGTGTGCCGGGGCTAACCTGCTGTCCTGGAGCATCGTAAGCACCTCTCTCCAGCAGGTGGGTAGTCCGGGAATTTTCACGTTCCCCCATCACCATGATTTTGGGAACGGCGGTCAGGGTATCGTTTTCTGCAAGGCGCAGTTCCTGTAGCTTTTTCAATGCTCGCTGATAGGCCGGATTGACCGCCAGGAAGTAATAGGCTTCTAAGGATTGCTTTTCATCTGTAGTCAACTTTGCGGGAGCTTGGGTCAGTAGCTGCTCAAGGGATGCTGACTGATCACTCAGCTTGAGCACCTCGGGAGGACTGAGTTCACGGCGATAGATCATCATCTCATCCAGGGCACCCCTGGTAAAGCCTTTTTCATTTACCCTCGTACCTAATGCCAGGGAACGGGTGCCACCAAAAGGAGGTTTGACCGGAATCGTGGAGCGGTGCAACTGGTCGCGGCGAATTTCCAGGGGTATAGACTTTCCGTTTTTATACACTTTGACCCCCGTCGCTCGGCTGGAGCCATCGTAAGTGATCGTCACGTGTTGCCATTGGTCAGGGGTAAAAGTTTCTTCACTGACTACCTGCAGGGCGTTGTAGGGAAACTCGTGCGAAAAGCGGAATTCCAGCTGATTTTCTTCCAAAAGTAACACTTCGTAGCCTCGGTAGCCACCGTAGTAGCCGCTGGAGAAGTAGAAGACCCCAGCATAATCCTGCACAGCAGGAGGCTTCATCCAGAAGCTTAAGCTGAAGGGGTCAGACCTTTCAAAAGGCTCAAGTTCCATGCGGGCACCGCTGCTGCCGTCGAAGAGCGTGGCCTTGCCAACTTTACCGCCCACTTCTTCCAGGTCTTTGAGCTTTTCGGAAGATGCCTGCCCCATGGGGAAGTGGGCTTCCAGACCGGCAGGAACTTTCTGCTGCAGGAGATTTTTTGCTTTACCAGAGGCCAGCCATTGTTCAAAATTGGGTTGCTCTTCTTGGCGGACATCGGCGAGTTTTGCTTCCTGTTCAGCAATCTTTTTTTTGAGGAAAGCCAGTTGTTTTTCTGTTTCCTCGTTGGTAAGAGATAAAGTTGGTCCGGGAGCTTCACCACCGTCGCGGGGAATACGGCCCACTTCGTCCACATTATTGAAGAAGGCGTACATCTGAAAATATTCCTCCTGCGTCACCGGGTCGTACTTGTGATCGTGGCAGCGGGCACACTCCAGGGTAAGCCCCAAGAAGGCTTTGCCCAGCGTATTGGTACGATCGGCCACATTTTCCACCCGGTACTCTTCCTCAATGATGCCACCCTCTACATTCTGCACATGGTTACGATTAAAGGCGGTTGCCAAGATCTGCTCCTGCGTAGCGTTGGGCAGCAGGTCGCCGGCAATCTGCCAGGTGACAAAATCGTCGTAAGGAAGATTTTCGTTATACGCCTGAATCACCCAGTCGCGCCAGGGCCAGATATAGCGGTACTGATCATCCTGGTAGCCGTGGGTGTCAGCGTAGCGGGAAATCTCCATCCACTTGGCCGCCATGCGCTCCCCGTAGTGTGGAGAAGCCAACAGGCGATCTACTACTTTCTCGTAGGCGTTAGGAGAATCGTCTTTCAGAAAATCATCTATTTCTTGGAGGGTGGGCGGCAAACCAGTCAGATCGAAGCTGAGCCGACGGATGAGGCTTTCCTTACTGGCTTCGGGGCTCAGGCTTAGTTGTTCGCGCTCCAAGCGATCCTGGATAAAATAGTCAATTTCGTTCTCTGCCTGGGAAGCTTCGGCCACTTCTTGCACCCCGGGTTTTTCCGGTTTGATGAAGGACCACTGCGGCTTGTACTCGGCGCCTTCTTCTATCCAGCGGGTGAGCAGGGCGATTTCGTATTCGCTCAGTTCCAGGTTAGACTCCGGCGGCGGCATGATAATCTCTGGATCATCAGCTACAATGCGGTGGTAGACTTCGCTATCGCCAAGCTCACCCCTGACCAGCGCAAAACGGTTCTTTTCTTCACCTACTGCGGCAAAGGCCGCTTCTTCCAGGTCAAGGCGGAGGCCGGCTTCCCGGGCATTGGCATCAGGACCGTGGCAGGCGAAGCAGCGGTCGGAGAGAATGGGTTTGATGTGGAAATTAAAATCTATCTGTTCCGGCAGTTGTGCTTCTAACTCAGCGTCAAAAGTAGTTTTATTCGATTGACAGGCGAACACAGAAAAAAGCAGGAACAGCCAACATGAATGTCTCATAGTCAGAATTATTGCATAAAGCAACTTAAAGATAACAATTCTGTAGCTTACATGCAGAAATCAACTGCTGAATCATTGATGGATGGTAATACTTTTTTTGCACAAGCAGTATCTGTAAGCTTTTTGGCATAGTTAACCCTCATCAACCCAAACTTTAGTCTATCTTCCGTGTATGTTAAATACCTCAGCCCATACAAACCAACTCCGGGTCTTCCTTGAGTTTTTGTCCTCTCTGCAAATGGATAAGGCATTGGCCCGCACTAAAAGTTTGGAGATGGATCTGAAGGGCCCATTGAATCCCAGTGGTCTGCTGGACCAGTTGTTCTTCAGGGAGCAACGCTGGCTGGATTTTGAAGAGTTCAATGCTTTTTATCTGAAGCAAAACCAGAATTTACTACTCTCCACTTTCCCCCAGATTCCGAAGGAACTGCTACTTCCGGGCCTGAAAGCCCGGCTATATCGCACCCAATGTGGTATTCTTACCGAATACCAGGCTTTCCTGGCAGCACAGGTGGTTTTTGGAGAGGAAAATGTCAGCCGCAGCCTGGCACTGGACCGGCTTGGGGTAGATTTCAGCATACAGATGAAAGAGCAGGTTTATCACATTCATATTTTTGTAGATTCGCCCCGGGCCTGGCACTATCGGCGTATCAAGTCGGCACAGAAAAAAGTAGACCGTTTGGAAGGGATACATGTTAACCTGCCTTACGCGCTATCAGAGGGCAGAATCAACTCGCTGCACATGTTGCCCAATGGCTTCGGCGTCTATACCCCAGCTTACCTGCATTACCTACAGGGCGAGATCACTTCCGGCAGGCTGCAGCAGTTTCGGGTGGAAGGTGTGGGGAGGGAGAGGTTTGTATATGGGAGTATTGATTAGCATACCACACATTAACAGAACATTTTTTCTACTTACGTATAGCTCATTATTTTAATGCACACACTACAGTTCTTTAGTGATTGCTTGGGCTATAATGTGAAGTATCTTTATATCCACACATACTATTAACCAAAAACAGACCAATCATGCTATTTCACAACTCCCCCCATCAGCTGCTAGGCTGATTTACTTACTCTCGTTTATCTTTTTCACCTCTTCGGTTCAGGCGCAAGGCCTGTTTGACTCACTGGAGCTACAGCAGATACTTTACAAAGACGCTGCCCGCCGTGGATACGGACACGCTTACGATGATGATCAGGTTATTCTGTTATCCAAGCAGCAAATTCCACAGCTTACTTCCCGGCTTATACCCATACAGGCAGGCGATGAAGTTACACTTAGCACTTATGTGCATTACAGTTCAGCCCTGGCCAGGAAAATCTGGCAAAAGATAGGGGCAGCCGCAGCGGGCTTGGCCATTAGTAGCCTGCCTCACCTACTGGATAAAAATAAAGCTGATGGAGAAGAAAGTGCAGGAAACGATCTCCTCAAAAAGGCAGCATCCTTGGTCGGCGCAGGTATGGCGGCTTTACCTTTTGTGCTGAAAAAGTGAAAGAGCAAGGCAATCAGTAAGAACCTCAACATCCCAAAGAGCAAAAACGGCTTGTTTGTTCCTGATGCCTATCTCAGCTATACCTTTTACGATCTTGATGGCAAGGTATTGACTAGTGATGTGCAAAGCATAGACAAGCACGCAAAAGATGCCTGGCAACAGCTTTCTTTACATGCCGTAGCTCCACAAGACGGCTACGTGCAGGTGGAAGTGGGCAATGGCAGTAAACGGCCTGTGTGGATCGAGAAGATGTCAATGCAGAAATAAAGCTGGAAAGTTTCTTCACCAGATACTGCTATGCAAAAAAGTAATAACATTACGGTGGCAGAGACTCCGGTAACCAATAGCACCTGCTTCTGCGAGTAGGTATGCATCTATACACCTAATAGTAGGCTGTAAACTTTATTGAACTTAGGCCATAGTGACTTTGGATAGTATAGGTT
>CAZZGE010000147.1:0-11533 GCA_964653665.1 uncultured Porifericola sp.
ATGGTTCACCGGTCGATGAAACAAATTATGATATAGAGTGGGAGGATGAGCAACAACCAGGTGTATTGGCTGTAGGTGACACTGCATCCAATCTTCAACCAATTCTATATAAAGTCACCATTATCAATAAACTCACCGGTTGCACCGAAAGTCAGACTATTGACATGACACTTGATTTGCCTGACCTGGCAGCACCAACTGTTACTTCCAATACAAACTGTAAAAACCCGAACGGTAGCATAACGGCAAGATTAAACTCAGGTAATAAAAGTGATTATGAGTATATACTTATTCAACATAGTCCTACACAGGACACACTCAGAGTTCATAATAATGGGGAATTTACCGGCTTAGACGAAGGTGTTTACGAGCTTAAGGCATTCAATCCAACTACTTTTTGCGGATTATTTAGTAATGGTATCATGGTAGATGTAACTACCTCCTCATCCATAGATAATATTCCGATTCAGGTAGCTCAGGAGCAATCCTCATGTGAACCCCCTTATAATGGCCAGCTAAGCGCTGTGCTTTCCAACCCTAACAATTATGACTGGGTCTGGTATCGGGGGACAGTAACTATCGGCCCTTCAGCCGACACAGTCGCAACAGATTATATAACGCCGGATACGCTCGGCACAAACCTCACTGATATTTACACAGTAGTAGCAATTGATCAAAGTACAGGTTGTTCATTCACTGATCAAATTCAGCTTACTGAAAATATTATACTGCCAGATGCAGATGCTACTGCTTTCACAGTTACGCATCAGACTACCTGTTCACCCAATGGAAGTATACAAGCAGCAGTTGGTAATCCGGAGCTTGGAGCTGATTACGAATACCGTTTGTTGCAGGGTTCATCAGAATTACAAAGTAACACTACTGGACTGTTTGAAAATTTAGCCGCAGGCCCTTATGTAGTTGTAATAGAAAATACAGTTACAAATTGTATATCACTCCCTTCTGGTATCGTTGAAGTGGAAGATCAGATTACTCCTTTTGGTTCAGTATCCATCAACGACACTCCTGTAACAAATTGCAATCCGGTTAATCCTAACGGCGCATTGCTGATCAATGTGGCAGACGGAAATGCTAATTATTCTTTTAAATGGTTTGTAGGTATTGACACAGCCAATGCGGTGAGTCCCCAGCCTGCTACTACTTATCATCTCACCGATATTGCTGCCGGAGATTATATGCTAAGCATCTTAAACCTTAATACTGGCTGTGACACTTTGTTAAATATTACTTTAGATGATGCCTCAGCTGACTATCAGGACGGTCTTACTGCTACAGTAACCCATAATCAGGAATATTGCTTTCCTAATGTATACAGCGGAGAAATACAGGCAGATCTTATTCAATCCACTTCCGGTGAAACCCCCGATGCTTCTGATTACACTTTCTTCTGGTACGAGGGACGTCAGACCGATGTAAGAAATGGTACAGCCTCGCTCATCAGTGGACAAAATAGTGCTACTATCAGTGGCCTTAATGTGGGTTGGTATTCAGTAAGAGCTGTCAAAAATGATGGATCAGCATGTCACGCACTGGATACTGCTGAAGTAAGGATAGAGGATGTCAGAGACTTTCCGATTACAAACGTCAATATAACCGTCGTAGAGCAAAGTTCTTGTAACTCAAATAATCCCAATGGTTCTCTTGTGGGCGATGTAGGAGGCAATACCAGCGATTATACCTTCACGTGGTACCAGCTCATTGGTGGAATTCGGACTAATATAAATGTCAATAATCCCACAGCCATCATCAGTGGTAACAATGTTGAGAATATTGGGGTAGGAACGTATGTACTGATTGCAGAAAACATGAGTACTGGGTGTACCGGAGAGGCTCAGGTTTACCTGCGTGACAATATCATAAAAGGAAGCGAAATCAGGCTCAACTTGGCTAGTGAAAATGCTACCCAGTGTACACCTCCAAACGGAGTAGCCGAAGTAGCATCCATTGATTTGTCAGAAGATGATGGTGCTACATTCTCCCTGACTGACGCACTGAGTAACTATTCTTACCGCTGGTTTTACGGGGAAGATACGACTACGGCAATTGACCCGGCAACCAATGCTACCGCTAATTCTGCCCGCCTGGAAAATGTGGAGCCAGGCATGTATACGGTACTGGCAACCAATATCAATTCTCAGTGTACATCAGTGACCTATTCAGTAGAAGTCAGTAGCGATGTTCAGGATCAATTGGATTTTGATTTCTTACCAACTGTACAATCTGCAACGGGATGTGTTAATCCTGATGGTAGCCTTGAAGTGATAGATATTACGGGAGGAACAGGGCCGTTTACCTATCAGTGGTATAAAGGCTCAGATGATACATACCCATTGACAGGAGAAACTTCATCATCCCTAACCAACATTAGAGCTGACAAATATATGGTCAGGATTTCTGATCAAACCACTGGATGCTATAAAGACTCAGTATATACTTTACCCCCTAATGCAGCGATAACTCCTGTGCCTCCGGCAGTATTAAGCACAGTAGATCATGTTACAACTTGTGATCCCGGTAATTGGGACGGAAGGCTGATAGCAGAAGTAGACTCTACAGTGTTGACCCTTTCTAATTTCGCTGGCTATGATACAACACAGCATTTCTTTTATTACTGGTTTAGAGGAGAAAATGTGAGCTATATAAATCCGAATGTAAGTTCGATTGACACAATCTCAAACCTTAAAGTAATTAATAATGATCCCCCCTCTATCGGAGATATAAAGGATGAAGTAACCGACCTAGAACCAGGGTTTTACACAGTAATTGTAGTTGATGCATATGATCATGTGGTTAGTGGCGGCACAGCACCTTTGGGATGTCGCTCTGACCCGAAAACTTTTGAAGTGAAGGCTATCGCGCAATCGCCAGAAGTCGCTTTTACTACCCAAAACGATACTTATTGTGTAGGTGATAATGGAGAAGCAAGTGTTACGATTGCGAAAAGAGCTGGCGATAGTACTTCTTTTGCAGGTTATTCCATCGTAGATGCTACTAAAGATAATGCTAGTTACACGCATCCTGTTGCCAACACCCAGCTTACGCTAAACAATGGAAGCGATCAGACTGAGATCATTTTAGAAGAGTTAGATGCTGGTAACTATGCCTTCACTTTTCAGGATAATTCCACCATGTGTGATACAACCATTGCACTGGATATTGCTGACCTTTCCGTTGCACCAGTTTTAGCATTTGATAATGTACGAGTCAACAGTCATCAAACTTCATGTAATCCCTATAATGGTGAGGCGGAGGTAATTGTATCCGCCAGTGCTACCGGCATTATTGATTTATCGGATTACCAGTTTTACTGGCACAATTCAGAAGTAGCTACATCGGCTGAAATAACTGATAATACCGTCTATTTTCAAACAGGTACAATAGCTAGTGGTCTGGTGGCAGGTGAGTACTTTGTGTATGCTGTCAATACCGTCACAGGTTGTAATTCCTCCTTCCAGAGCGTTGAGATTGAAGAAAGAGTACCCGCTACAATCATTCAGATCGTTGGCAGTTCACCGGATACTAATTGCGACCCAGCAGTAGGCTCGGGTAGTATTTCTGTAGAAATTAATGACGAAGACTTCGCAGGAAATACCGTATATCCTACTGGCGGCTATACCATCACCTGGAAAGATGCAACAGGGGTTGATATTTCTTCTCAGGCTACTACCAATGGTGGTACACAGCCTGCTACCAGTTTACTCCCCGACTTAAATGAGGGCGTTTACACCATTACTGTTGTCAATAATGATACGCAGTGTGGTTCAACCATTGCCAGGGATAGCATTCGCTTAAGTCCATTAAATATCTCTTTTACTGCTGCCAGCATTTCCACAACTCTGAATACTACTTGTGATGGAAATGGTGCTGCTGAAATTACAGAGGTGAGAAAGGGAAGCACTGTGTTCACTCATAGTGATCCAGCCTTTGCAGACTTTATCTTTGAGTGGCGTGCCAGCGATGATGTGACTGTTCTGTCAGGAACAGGCCCATCTCAGACAAATCTTCAGACGGGAACATACTTCGTTTACGCTACTGACATCTTTGGATGTGATACAGCACGCCTCATGTTGAATATTGATGAGGAAATATCTACCCCATTCATTTTTCAACAAGAATTGACTGATTTCATTTCTTGTACGGGCGTCAATGAGGGTGTCATAGAAGTCTTTGGAGGTGAGTCTGACCCAAGTGCCAACCCAGCTTTAGGGTATTCATTCACCTGGACCATGGCAGACGGTAGTCCTATGCCAGCTTATGCTTCTTACAATGCAGATGCTAGCCGGGTATCAAACCTAACCGCTGGCGAATACCGGGTAGAAATGACTAACCTGAATACTGGTTGCGTAGCAGTTGCCAACTACACTGTAGAAACTAGGAGTGTACTGCCAATACTGTTTGCTTCTAAACTGAATGATCAGAGCTTCTGCTTTGGTAATGGTGCGGCACAGATAGATGATGTAACTCTCATGAAGGCCAGTGTAAACCTAAGTGACTACCGCTTTTTCTGGTACGAAAATGACCCTACCAGCACTGCTCTCACCGCGCCTCAGTATGGTATAAGTACCGATTCGTTGTCGGCTGACGGCTTGGTTGCAGGTAACTATTTTGTGGTAGGAGAAAACAGAAGTAGTGGGTGTAGAACGCTGCCTGTACAAGTGATCATAGATGATACTTCTGAACCATTAGTTATTTTATTGAATGATATTTCCGAACCCATTACCGGCTGTAATCCTGCTAACTTTCCTAATGGTGATATTGAGATTGAAGTTAGAAATGGCGACAACGTCATCACAAGATGGTATGAAGGTTACACTATTACCGATCCTGCTGATAGCATCTCTGGATTTAACAACTCGTTGGAGATTAACAACCTGGTACCTGGAGGGTATACAGTTTGGGTGATGGATACCCTCACCGGATGCAATACTACTCGTTCTTACACAATTGAAGGTATTGAAGTACCCATTATGGTCAACACTTCATCAAACAGTTTTAGCAGTTGTATACAACCTGATGGTAGGGTTGTCGCGAACGTAAATGGTGGTAGTGGAGATTATATTTTCACTTGGTTTGTAGAAGACGAATCTGGAACTACCCAACTTGATGTACCCGACGACGCGAATTATGTTGAAGGACTAGTCAGCGGTACATACAGCGTGGTGGTACGAGACAGGGTAGAGAATTACTGTGAAGATAACCGCTCTGAGATTGTCGTAGAGGATAGCCGGGGTGAAGAAATCATGCTTACGGTTAACACTGATTTCCAAATGACCAATTGCGATGACGGTATGTCTAACGGGCAACTCAGTGCGGAAGTCAATGGGGAATTATCTAGGTATAACTTCTTTTGGTACCAAGGTCTCGGTAGTAAAGGACAACCTATTACATCAGGACCAATAGCTACCAACCTACCCCCAGGAAATTATACAGTTATTGCGAGAGACAGGGTAAGTGGCTGTATCAGCAATGAGTTCTATGGTTCAATTCTATCTGAACCTGACACAACTACTATACCCATACCATTTATGAGTACCACACCGGTAACCAGATGTGATGCTCCAAATGGTACTGCTACTGCATCTTTAGATAGTACTTTAATTAATCCTGATGTGGACTACATATTCACCTGGTTTGATGAAGAAGGAGAAGAAATTTTCAGTAGTTCCAGACACAATGACATCAACTTTCTATCAACAGGTAATTATAGTGTTATGGTTACCAACAGCCTTACCGGTTGTGTTTCCAGAACAGCTGGATTTAGCATTGGTGAGGAAATTTATACACCAGAATTTGAATTGCTGAGTACCCCTTCAACGTGCCTTGAAGAAAATGGTACGATCATGATAGATTTTGTGGAGCCTATGCGCGTCGTAGACATTGAGTGGCTCACTCCTAATGGTTATACCTCAGGATTCTTCTTGAGTAACCAGCCACCGGGCTATTTTGAAGTAAACGTGACCGATGATAAGGGCTGCCTACATACGAAGACAAGTGTAATTATGTCTAACATACATGCTTACAACGGTGTGTCACCTAATGGAGACGGTCGAAATGATCGCTTCATTATCAGTTGTATCCAGCAGTACGATGATAATGTGGTTAAGATCTTTAACCGGGCTGGTGCACTAGTGTACGAAAATGAAAATTATGATAATGAAACCGTCTATTTTGAAGGAGTCGGTAACAGAGGACTTTACATAGGAGGTGAAAAGCTGCCAGAGGGAACTTATTACTACATCATTGACAAAAACAATGGTGAAGAGCCCGAATCTGGTTTCCTTGAATTACTCAGATAAAATGCAGTTAGCATCAAGATGCTGTCTGCTCAAACCACAACTGTATGTATGATATTAATTTACATAAAATTATTGTTTTACATTTTACACTATTGTGCATTTGCTTGCCAACAATTGAAACTTTTGGTCAGCAGCGTCCAGTGTTCTCTCAGTATATGTTCAATGGATTGGTTTTAAATCCAGCATATGCAGGAAATCAACCACAACTTAGCATAGGCACACTGCATCGGGATCAATGGGTAAACGTAGAGGGAGCACCTAAAACCAGTTCACTTATCGCTCATTCAGCACTGAAAGACAGACCCGTGGGAGTAGGTTTACTACTTTCAAGAGATAAGATAGGTGTACATGATGACTACAGTGTTTATGCCAGCTATGCCTACAAGCTGAATATTGGCATTGGTACTCTGTCATTAGGGCTTCAAGCAGGCTTCAACTATATGATATCTGATTTTTCCAGCCTTTCTACGGTTAATCCTGATGATCCTTTATTTCAGGGCACCATAAGGCGGTTTAGTCCAAATTTTGGGACAGGAGCATTCTTTAATAATAGAAACACTTATGTAGGTATTTCTATTCCTTACCTGATTAATAATGAAGTATATGATAAAGAGGATTTTATCAGTGAAGCACGCGAAGCTCGTTATTATTTTTTAACCGGTGGACATGTGTTCAGAGTATCACCTTTCGTAAAAATCAAGCCTTCGGCTCTCATTCGTGTGCAAGAAGGGCAGCCAGTTGGTATGGATCTGAACGCTAATGTCTTTTTGGATGATATTCTCAACATTGGAGCCAGCTATCGCAGTGGCGACGCAGTAACTTTACTATTTGAGTTATTGATAAATAAGCAAATACGATTTGGATATGCCTTTGACAATACCCTATCAAACATAACACAGTACACTGCTGGTACACATGAGTTCATGCTCACCTACAGCTATTCCTTAGGAAAGGGGCCCTGCCACGCTTACTTCTAATTGACATGCCGTATGACAGTTTCTTTTCTATTTGGGCCGGTAGAAATGAGATTCACCGGTACTTCAAGTGTCTCTTCTATGAAACGTACGTAGTTCAAGAGAGCTTTAGGCAAGTGTTCAAATTTTCGAGCATCCTGAAGGGATATACTCCAACCGGGAATGCACTTATATACTGGCTTAACTATTTGATCACAAATTTCATAAGGCATTTGATCGGTGATACTACCATCTTCCAACTCATAATGGGTACAGACTTTAATTTCCTCAAATTCGTTAAGAACATCGGCTTTCATCATAAACAACTCAGTCGTGCCATTTATCATGGTTGCGTATTTTAAAGCAGGAAGGTCAAGCCAACCACAGCGTCTTGGGCGTCCGGTAGTAGCACCAAATTCATTGCCTTTTTTTCTAAGGCGTTCCCCAACATCATCGTGAAGCTCCGTTGGGAAAGGACCTGAGCCCACCCTTGTACAGTACGCTTTGAAAATACCATAAACATTGCCAATGTTACGGGGCGCTACCCCCAATCCGGTACATGCGCCAGAAGCTATGGTAGTAGAACTGGTTACGAATGGATAGCTGCCAAAATCTATGTCCAGAAGTGACCCTTGAGCACCTTCAGCTAATACCGTTACCCGATCTTTAATCTGCTGGTTAATCAAATACTCGCTATCAACAATCTTAAACGTTTTGAGGAGCGCTACAGCCTCGAGAAATTCATTCTCAGCTTCGTCAAGCAAGCTAACCTCTCCAAAATAAGATAACTTTCTACGATGTTCAGCAACCAGCTTGTGATATTTTTCCTCAAAATTGGGAGAAAGCACGTCTCCTACTCTAAGCCCATGGCGACCAATCTTATCCTGGTAAGCAGGACCAATTCCTTTGAGGGTAGATCCAATTTTATCTTTTCCTTTAGCGTTTTCCAGCGCAGCATCCAATAACCGGTGCGAAGGTAGGATAATTTGTGCTTTCTTAGAAATATAAAGGTTTTTTGTAAGATCCAGTTGAAACCCCTCTAGGCTTGCAATTTCTTTCTTAAAAATGATTGGGTCTAAAACAACGCCATTGCCAATAACATTGATGATATCTTCTCGGAAGATACCTGACGGAATCTGATGCAAAACGTGCTTAATATTATCAAACTCCAGGGTATGGCCAGCATTTGGGCCACCCTGAAACCTGGCTACAACCTGATACTTAGGTGCTAGATAGTCTACTACTTTTCCTTTTCCTTCATCACCCCATTGGAGACCAAGCAATACGTCAACTTTCATTATGGTTACACTTAAACATTAAAAAAGGTGTTAACAATTACCGTTAACACCAAAGTTAAGCGAAAGTATTTTATTACGATACTTATTCAGACTTTTCTGAAGATGCAACACCATCGCTTTGGTCTAGCTTTTCTACACAATCTTCTTTATTACAGCGAGCATAAAGGATCAATGAGTGATGTTGTACTTGGTAATCCAGCAGTTCTCCTACCATCTTCTGAATATTGTATATCCTAGGATCACAAAATTCCACTACTTTATTGCAATCAGTACAGATGAGGTGGTCATGCTGTTTGTAGCCATAGTTTTTCTCGTACTGGGCAAGATTTTTTCCAAACTGGTGTTTACTCACTAGATCACATTCTACCAGAATATCCAATGTATTGTAAACAGTGGCTCTACTCACTCGGTAGTTTTTATTTTTCATGCTAATGTAGAGTGATTCTACATCAAAGTGACCATCTCGAGAATATATTTCCTCAAGAATGGCAAATCTTTCAGGGGTTTTACGATATCCTTTTTCTTCTAGATAGGTAACGAACGTACCCTTTACTTTTTCGTATGTTTCCTGGTTTAAAGCCATATGCAGGAATAAGAATTTATAGGTGTGTAACTAATCTCATCAGATAACCCTTGCCCTTCAAATTTAAAGTTTATTAATCGGAGTCAAAGCGATTCACCTTTACCACGCCATTAACTTTCTCTAGTTTTTTGATCAGGGTATCTAAATGTGATTTATCGTGTATATATAACATGATATTTCCTTCAAAGATTCCTCCCTCTGTGTCAATGGATAGCGATCTCATATTTACCTTTAGTTCAGCAGAAATGACCTTCGTGATATCATTGATCAAGCCGAGGCGATCTGTCCCTATCACTTTCAAGCCTGACAAATAAGCCAGTTCCTTGCGCGGCATCCACTTAGCTTGTACGATCCGGTAGCCATAATTAGCCATCAGTTCAGAGGCATTAGGGCAATTAGTTCGGTGTATCTTGATACCTTCATTAACCGTCACAAAGCCAAACACATCGTCACCGGGAATGGGATTACAGCACTTGGCTAACTTATAATCCAGGATATCCATGTCGTCTCCAATGAGTAATAGTTCCTGAGGCTTTCCTTTAATTTTGGAAACGGTTTTAGAGAACGACTTGGCATCAGAGATTTTAGCTTTGGTACTGTGGTCAAGCCGGTCTAATTCGTCCTTAAACTTTTTGATGGATGTAGAAGGGATCAAACCCTCTCCTACCTGATAGTAAAGCTCAAGAGGCGTTTTTACTTTAAAATAATTGGTAAGCTTTTCTAAAATCTCAGAATTGAGATCAATCTTCATATGCTTAAGCTTGCGCTTTACAATTTCTTTTCCCTCTGAAGCTGCTGCTTTTTTATCCTCTTTGAGGATTTCCTTGATCTTAGATTTGGCTTTTGAACTCACGGCAAACCTAAGCCAATCCTGATTCGGCTTTTGCCGATTTGAAGTAAGAATTTCTACCTGATCACCATTAGTGAGTATGTAGTTAATAGGCACTAACTTTTGGTTGACCTTGGCTCCCAGACATTTAGCTCCAATTTCTGTGTGAATATCAAAGGCAAAATCCAGAGCGGTAGCTCCTCTGGGTAAGGTTCGCAGTTCACCCTTAGGCGTGAAAACAAAAACCTCTTCATTGAATAAATTGGAACGAAAATCATCAACAAATTCAATAGCCGAGCCACCATTTTCGTTTTTCGCTTGTTCAAGGATGTCTCTGACTTTAAATATCCACTCTTCCAGGCCTGACTGCCGGTTGGCTGCCGATACATTTTTGTCTTTGTACTTCCAGTGTGCGGCATATCCTTTTTCGGCAATTTCATCCATTCGGCGAGTGCGGATTTGCACTTCTACCCACTGACCGTTAGGACTCATCACGGTAGTATGCAAAGACTCATAACCGTTAGACTTTGGCGTACTTATCCAATCCCTCAGCCGCTCCGGATTAGGATTGTAAAAGTCGGTGATTACCGAGTAAACTTTCCAGCAAGCAGCTTTTTCTTCCTCCAAAGGAACATCCACAATGATGCGAATTGCAAAAAGGTCATAAACTTCATCAAACGGAATATTCTTTTTATTCATCTTATTCCAGATAGAATAAATAGATTTAGGACGCCCTTTGATGACAAAATCAAAACCTTGCTTATTGAGCTCTTTTTGAATAGGATCAATAAACTTCTTTATGAAACGCCGCCTGGCATCTTTGGTGGCGCTAATGGCATTGGCTAACTCCCGGTACTTCTCCGTCTGAGTAAACTTTAGGTTCAAGTCTTCTAGCTCAGATTTGATGGCGTACAGGCCCAGGCGATGGGCCAGCGGTGCATAAAGATAAATGGTCTCTGATGCGATTTTCAACTGCTTACTTTTGGGCATGCTATCCAGTGTCCGCATGTTGTGTAAACGATCAGCCAGTTTGATCAGAATCACCCTTACGTCATCCGATAAAGTGAGCAGCATTTTACGGAAATTTTCTGCTTGCTGGGAGGTGCCGTAATCAAAAACCCCGGATATTTTGGTAAGTCCGTCAATGATCCGGGCGACCTTTAGCCCAAACTCTCTTTCTATATCCTCAAGCTCAATCTCCGTATCTTCTACCACATCGTGTAACAGCGCACCTATAATTGAGGTAGTGCCCAGCCCAATTTCGTTCACGCAGATTTCTGCAACCGCTAGTGGATGATAAATGTAAGGTTCTCCCGACTTACGGCGCATCTCTTTGTGAGCCTCCATGGAAGTGTTGAAGGCCTTCTTGATTAACTTGGCATCGCCGTCTTTCAGATAAGGCTTGGCATGCCTAAGCAGTCTCCGGTATTTTCTAAGTATTTTTCTTTTTTCTTCGTCAGTATTAACCACCAACATCGTTTCCTGCGCCATACAGCACCACTATTAAATCAATGAATGATAGAGGTAATATAAGAATCCCTCGATTATTATCA
>CAZZGE010000148.1:0-11512 GCA_964653665.1 uncultured Porifericola sp.
CGTAGTATGGCGGCCTTGTACTTGAGCAAAATAGTAGCATCGCCGATCCCTTCCGTAAAGGTAAATGTAGAAGGTAGGCCCGGCTGCTGAATTTTTCTTTCCTGCCTGACATGGGAAGCGAAGGCATCCACAGCCAGACGTGGTGTAATAGAGTAGCCCATCTGGAAGAGCCAGGAACGCGTAGTACGTACACGATTCCGGTCGTTTAGAAGTTCTGCACCACTTTTGAGCTGCTGAAGAACATTCACATCATAGCTGAGCATGAACTGGAGTGTCTGTTGCTCCACAGCGGGCAAACCTACATTTGCCGACATGGGAACGCCTCCGGAACAGCACTGCCCATAAGCGAGCTGTGAAAAAAGCAGGCTAGTACACCCTATCAACCATATTTTATAAGTCATGGGCTTTTTGTTAGTGATAAGAATATACTCATTTATTTGGTAAATTATGTCATCCTCCGGACATTTGATGCTGTCTGAGTTATTGAACGACTATCGTGGGTAAGACCTATCATCTGAAAGCTAATCCAATACTACAAATATCCTCTCAGCCTATGGTAGTAGGCAGATTGGGTATCCTTTCATGATCCTGCACCAGTGTCATCCTAATATGCTGCTGGTTTTGCAGCACATTAACCTGCTGAAAATGCGTCAGGTACAGTAAGTCAAAGGGCCGGTCAGGCGCAAAGTGCTCATTACCCGCCAGTTGGTAAAGTCCCACATACTCCTGCTTACCCTGCTCATCGTATCGCAGGATGGTATAATTATTCCTTTCTTTTTGTATCAGAAACCAGCTTCCTGCCCCTTCGCCACTGAGCCATCGGCTTTCTTTCGGTACACTTAAGGGCCTGGGTGGGGGTGGTAATACCCTTACCACTTTTTTACATATCGGGCGACGAATGGAAGTATCAATCGCAATTTTATGTCTGATTCCAAGAGCCCAAACGTTGCTTATGGGAGAAGGAGTAAGCGTGTAAGGCAAGCGTAACAAGACGCGGTGCCACAAAGAAGGTTTGCCAGCCAAAAGTACCTTGTGCACAAAACGTGAGCAGTTGGTGCCTCCCTTGACAAATGGGCCATATGGAATGGGGCTTCGCTGCTGCATGTGTAGAGCTTTGGCAAAAGAGGCCGGAAAGTCTATCTCACATACAGAGGCATAAAGCGAACCGCTGCCATGGCAGGCTTCCCTCCCTGAAAGCTCAGTCAGGATTTCTCTTAGGTTCCCAATCTTTTTTCCCTGAAAACGTGCACTGGCCTTCATGCCAAGCTCAGGGTCGGTGGCGGCACTGCGAACCCTGCCCTGCTGAAAAGGGGCATGGTAGCGGCCAAAGTCAAAGTAATGACAGCTCCCGGTCTTGGCTTCTACCAGCACCACGGCCGCATGCCCAGCCCGGTAGTAATGCCCCCGGTTAAACCCCAACAAACGCATCAGGCCATCATACCAGGCGCCTGCCTGTTTGCAGTAGGTCTGAGGCCAGGCCAGGGCAATGGCAAATCCGCTAGGAGAGTTGCTGTACATCTTTGATCAGATTAAGATAAGCTTTATGATTCAGTAAGTCATAGTGCTTGAACAGGTTCAGGTTTCTGCTGACGGTAAGCTGACTGAGACTGACCGTGCGGAACCAGCTACTGCGTTGCATCAGTATATCGTTGGCAGCATCCTCTGTATGCGGTAAGGTATGAAATTCTGAAATGTCATAGCTGTTGATATTTTCCCAGTCTTTGAGCCAGTTGTAGAACCATTTTTCTCGTTTTCTTCTCACATGCTGGTCATATAAGGTCACAGAAGACCAGATATGGGGCTGTGTAGGATCAATGGCTGTCAGGTGCTTTTTTTGACCATCCCATCTTAGCTCAGTGATCTCTATATGAGCGCTGTAGTCAATCATCACCAGCGTAAACGGTTCTATATCTTCCAGCAGATAAGTTTGGCATAATTCTTCTGCCGAACTGTAGCCGAAACTCTCCAACAGCACTTTACCGCGGCTTATGCGGTAATTGTTTTGGTGGGAGTGTTTTACAAAAGCCCCGTTGAGTAAACACGCTGCCCGGTGCTGACTGCTTACGGCAATCCAGCTTCCTCCGCCTGTTTCATCCCTGGGGTAAATCAACTGCTGCTCTCCGTGCATATATTCCCGGGGAGGTAGCGTAGACCGAAAGATTTTCTCATCCCGGTTAGAGGATAAGATAAACCCTTCCTGCTGTGGTATGTATGTAAGTGTACACATGCTTGATTTTATTTTTGATAGACATTCATTTCATCCTCCGGAAGGCTCTCCTCCGGGTAAAGTTGCGCATAGTTAAGCAACTGGTTGGGCCCAATACGGTGGAGTATATGCCGGCGGCTGAGTTGTTCAGGACGGCTTAGTCCTGCCGCAGCCAGTAGTTCTACAAAACTCTCTAGCGTATTTCGGTGAAAGTTGGCTACCCTTTGCCCTTTTTCCGCTACTACCAGCCCATTCATCAGGCTTTTATCCTGGGTGGCGATACCCACCGGGCAGCTGTTGTTGTTGCAGCGGAGCGCTTGTATGCATCCCATGGCCATCATCATGGCCCGGGCGCTATACACCAGGTCGGCCCCCAGGCCGATAGCCCGGGCTATGTGAAAGGCAGTCAGGATCTTACCGGAAGCAATCAAACTGACCTTCTCTCTGAGGCCATGTCTCACCAGTGTATCATGAGCAAAGGCCAGCGCATCCCTTAGCGGTAATCCCAGGGAATTTGAAAATTCTACCGGAGCCGCTCCCGTCCCTCCCTCTCCACCATCTATGACTATAAAGTCAGGGAGCACCTGGTAGCTTTTCATTACTTTTACCAGGGATTCAAACTCCTGTATTTCCCCGATACAAAGCTTGATACCTATCGGCTTGCCTGCTGAAAGATGCCGCAGCCGGGTAATAAACTCAAGCAAGCCTTCGGGACTGTGAAAAGCCTTGTGAAAGGGAGGAGAGAATACATCAGTAAAAGGCTCAGTATGACGGATGGCGGCAATTTCGGGCGTGTTTTTGACGGCTGGCAGCATGCCTCCGTGCCCGGGCTTAGCACCCTGTGAGAGTTTAATCTCAATCATCTTTACCTGGCTGAGTACTGCATTTTGCCGGAAAGTGTCTGGACAAAAATCGCCTTCTGGGGTGCGACACCCAAAATAACCAGTTCCAATCTGCCAGATCAGGTGTCCCCCTTCAGCCAGGTGGTACTGGCTAATCCCGCCTTCGCCGGTATTATGCGCAAATCCTCCCAGGCGTGCCCCACGGTTCAGGGCCAGGATAGCATTTTTGCTGAGCGCCCCGTAGCTCATGGCAGAAATATTCAACAGGCTGGCCCGGTAGGCTTGCCGACAGTCCGGCCCTCCGATGGTATGCTTCGGATCTTTATCCAACTGCTCATAATCCAAGGGGAACATGGTATGAGCCATACATTCGTAGCCATTCTGGTACACATTCATTTTGGTACCAAAAGGGGTAGTTTCGTTTACGTTTTTAGCCCTTTGGTAGATCAGGGAGCGAAACATGCGGTTGATAGGTGTTCCCTCAGTATCGGTTTCTACAAAATACTGCATAATCTCCGGCCTGAATTTTTCCAGTAAGTACCTGAAGTGGCCAATGACTGGAAAATTTCTTCTTATCGTATGCTTTTTTTGTAATAAGTCTATACCACCGATCAGGATAAGAGGAAGCAGAACCATCAGCATCCAAAGGGCTTGTTGCCACCATAAAGCCATCCCTCCTGTAAGCAGGATAGTACCAACCGATGAAATGATAAATATTTCCCTGAATCTCATAAACTATTTGATTGAAGCCTCTTGGGGCCGATTGATTTCTAAGGTTTGGCAGCCAGTATCTGCGAGGCTGCCATGCAGTTCTACCCTACTGATCCTGGGAAGTCAGAAAGAGCCTCCGTCTATCTGAATGAAAATCCTTTCCAGCTGTATTTCTCTTCCCAGGGATTGCGTGTACACTTTGTAGTGGCCTTCCGAGTCTTTTTTTAGGATAAAGTCCCTGTCTTTATAGGAGACAAGCTGAAAATGAATTTCTGAAGAACTCATGTGACGAAACTTGAGGCCAAAGGAGAATTCATTTTGACTCCAGGTCAAAGGCTGCCTGCAGCCCCCTGCTGTACTCCTCAGCCAATGCCCCTTAATAGGGTGTTGGGGATGCAGTTCGCCGCCTTTTGTAAAAGAGATATCATAATAAATCTTGTCGCTATCCAGGTTCCGCTCAATCAGAAAGAGGTGCGCTTGATTTGTCGGCGATACTGCAGGAGGAGAAAGTAAGCGTTGGAAATGGTAAATGATCAGTAGCAAATTCATACAGTGATTTGTTTGAGCTGCCGGGTAAGACTGCTTGCTTATTGAGCAACTCTGGCCCGGCGGTTTGCCTGATTAGTAAAGATGGTATGACAAACCTGACAATAAAATGTATGAAATTTTCACAATACGAGTAACACCCCAAACTGGTGCAAAATGACATAGCTCATTTACCTCTCTGGTTTTGTCTCTATTATCAATATCCTTGAATGACCTGAGCATTCTCGAGAACATGAAAGTAGGAATCGGTAAATTCCGGAAGAAACTTTACATCGGATACTTCTATGTCGGTTACGTACTCACCTACACTGTCGGTCTGCCACATATACGTGCGGTAGCCGGTAGGCAGCGTAATTCCTTCTACTGTTTGCAGATCCTTGAACACCATGATTTTTTCCAGGGTATGTTCGCCGTCAGGAAAATATGCAGGATAAGAAACTATATAGCGCATCGCCCCCAACTGATGATTTTCAGGGTGGATCTAAATGATATAATAGTCATCGGGTGCATCACCCACTCCTTCGCCGAAGGTGGCTCTTACCAAATCATACGTCTGATTATGGAGCGTATCCTGTCCTAGTTCTTCCAGGAAAACACCTTCATCAGCCAGCACAAAAGGGATGCCTACAAAATAGTAGGGGGTAAGCGCTCAGAAGCGTGCATCAAAAGGAATGGCGGATGTGTCAGCTAATGCCCAGGCCTGCTGCCCACTCCAGCCAAACGGTCGGCTGGTATCCACTGCCATATATTGGCGGGCCCTGGCAGACTAGGTATCTGCTGTATTCAGGGTATTGCGGGACGTGCCATTATTCAGGGGCTGGTAGTTGAAATGAAAATAAAGAGGGCCATTGGCATACTAGTTTTGCAATCCGCCATGTGCTTCTATGGCCTGCCATACTTTTTGCCCTGCTTCATTGCTGCTCAGCTTTTCTTCGGCACGACTTACCCTTCCTTCTATCCAGGAGGAGGTAACTATGGCCAGTTCGCTTTTATCTGAAACCGGATCACAGGAAAATAAGGCCAAAGGGAAAGTGAGCGCTAAAATTAATTTTTTCATGGCTTGGAAGCGTTTATTTGGTTGAGCTTACGCTAACTTAAGAGTTGGTGTTGTTCAATCTAACTTTACATACCCTTATCTGTTCTGGGCTTTATTTTGAGTCGAGAAAAAAGATACGATCTTATTGAATTGTCGTCACTATGTCAGTTTGAGTCATTTATTTTTTTAAGAAGAAAAAATTTCTCCTCTGCTGTCAGGATATATGCAGAACTGCTACTAATCAGCCAAAAGTAACAGGGTAGCGGGTCATTTTCTGCTAGCTTATACCTTAAATACATACAAAAGCTAATCAGTAAGACTATGAAAGTGAACAAAAAAGTAATCAGGATAGGGCTGATCCTGCTGGTTCTCGGACTCATTGCCGGCGGAAGCGTGGCCTTCTATATGTTTAATATGCCACACCGGGATGTACAGGCCTCAGCAGTTGACTATGAACTAAATGCCAAAACCCTTGTGCAAGAATACCTTGATGATGCTCAGGCGGCCAACCAGAAGTACCTGGGAAATGAAGGAGAGTCAAGAATCCTGGCAGTATCCGGCATAGTAAACGCAATAGATACCGATATGAACAATCAAAAAGTAGTACTGCTCAAGAGTGAGAAAAGCGGCGCAGGGGTGAGCTGTACCTTTATGCAAAATACCAATGAGCATGCTGAAAAGCTGAAGCCGGGTGATCTGGTGACCATCAAGGGTGTGATTCGTTCAGGGGCAGGTTATGACGAGGATCTGGGGCTTTATGAGGATGTCATCCTGGAGAAATGTGATGTCTATCAAAAATAATTCAGAAAATATTTCAGGCAATCTGTCAGGTTGCCCGGAAGCTTACGACTATTCTCCAAATACCAGACGAATACCTACCCTATCATGAACATGAAATATCATGCTAAGTGTACCTTGAAGACTTTTTTAATTATTTCTGCCCTGCTCTATGTATTCAGTAGCTGTACCAGCCGTAATGAAGAGGAGATCTTTGCCGATATTGATTGTGATACCGAAAACGTGACTTATTCCGGTTTTGTATTGCCTCTGCTGGAAAGCCGCTGTATAAGTTGTCATAACAGCCAGTTGCCCAGCGGGAATGTGAATCTGGAAAACTATGAGAACCTGGTCACTTTTGTAGAGAACGGGCGCTTCCTGGGTGCCATAAGGCATGAGCAGGGTTTCTCCAACATGCCGCAGGGGCAGGCACAACTTTCTTCCTGCCAGATTGAAAGCATAGAAGCCTGGATAGCCGAAGGCTTTCCAAATAACTAATTTTTAAAACCAGACTAAAACTACCACATGAAAGCATTGTATTCTTTTAGTTTATTACTGTTGCTACTGTCTGTAGTAGAAGAAGGGGCCTTTGCGCAGAAGTACATCTCTGACCTCAACCATGTTTCTTTTTATTCTGAGGCCCCTATGGAAAACATAGAGGCGCACTCTTATAAGGCAAAAAGCCTGTTTGACATCCAGACGCAGGAAATTGTATTTACCGTGCCCATCCGGACCTTTGAATTTGAAAAGTCGCTGATGCAGGAGCACTTTAACGAGAATTATATGGAGTCACACAAATTTCCGAAGGCAAAATTTGTCGGGAAGGTAACGGGCTTTGAACCCAAACCTGGTACACAACAGGTAGCAGCCGAAGGAAAATTAGAGATTCATGGCATCAGTCAGGATGTAAAAGTAGATGGTGAAATTGAGTATGCCGAAGATGAGATCAAAGTCAAAGCAGTTTTCCCCGTCAAGGTTGCTGACTACAAGATAGAGATTCCCAGTATGGTCGCTTCCAATATCGCCGAAGTTGTAGATGTCACCATTGAATTTAACTACCAGCCTTATGATGTACAGTAGATTTACTGCCAGGCAATTATGGCTTCTCCCGGTATTGATATTACTGTGCATGGGCAGTGCTTACGCCCAGGATGATCTCATGCAGATGCTGGAAGATAATACGGAAGAGGAAACTTACCGGGTAGCCAGTACCTTCAAAGGGACACGCCTGATCAACGGGCAATCCATAGAAACCAGAAAGAAAGGCACGCTGGAATTTATCATCTTTCACCGCTTCGGAACGCTCAACTCCGGAATAGATAATTTTTATGGGCTGGATGATGCTTTCATACGTCTGGGGCTGGACTATGCCCTCACCGATCAGTTGACAGTTGGCATTGGAAGGAGTTCATTTCAGAAAGTGGTGGATGGTTTTCTTAAATACCAGCTGATCAGTCAACGGAGTGGGGCCAGGCCTTTTCCTCTAAGCATAGTGGCCTACACCAACATGAATATCAATACGCTGGACTGGGCTAACCCCGGCGATAACCGGACTACCGACCGCTTTTCTTATACCCACCAACTGCTGATCGCCCGTAAGTTTTCTGAGGCTACTTCCCTGCAACTAATGCCCACCCTGGTACACCGGAACCGGGTGCCCACGGCGGCGGAATATAACCTTATCTATGCATTAGGCATTGGCGGACGGCAAAAGCTGACCCAGCGGGTTGCCTTCACTTTTGAGTATTACCATCAGTTCAACAATGAAAGCCCCGATAATTTTCAGAATGGAATAGCCATTGGTTTTGATATTGAAACCGGCGGCCATGTATTCCAGCTACACCTGACCAATGCCCGGCCTACGTTTGAAAGGGGCTTTATTACAGAAACCACTGGCCAGCTCAGCGAGGGTGATATTCATTTTGGCTTCAATATTACGCGGGCGTTCCAACTGCATGACTAATTTCTGTCAATTTTTTCTATACCATAACTATTTCTTACTATGAAAAATTTAAAACTGATCCGTTACCTGGCTCTGGCCATTGCTGTGTTTCTGAGCATACAAGCCTGTGAAGAAGATGATGACATGGTTGATGATACTGATGACGAATTTGTCGCCAGCAGTAGTGATTTCTCTGATTTCAGAAACTGGACCGAACTTTCTACTGTCTCCGGACCCGACCCGGCCATCGGCATGGCCCACCAGGCACCGGATGAAACCACTACCCGTACCATCTACATCAAAGAGAATGTGAACCGTATGGCGGATGGAGAATTCCCGGTAGGCACCATACTGGTAAAAGATACCAAAGATGATGCGAGCAATACCGTAGAAGTGACAGCTATGGTAAAGCGGGGCAATGGCTTTGACCCGGATAATAACGACTGGGAATGGTTCATGCTCATGCCTGATGGGGTCATTGCCATTGACAATGGCTCACCCATACGGGGAGCTATTCAGATGTGTACCGGCTGTCATACCCAGAACCGGGATGAGGATTATGTGTTTTCAAAATAAGTGGCTTAACCAAGCTGGCTGCTTATGAGATATCTATTTTTTAACACCCGATGAAAGCGGGAAATACTGTTTTCCGCCTTCATTTTCATGAACTTTTACCTACCCCTTAAGCATGAAAGTAGAAGAACGAACCCAGGCCGAAAAAGCTGCACTGATCCGTTTTCGTCACTCTCTGGAAAAGATGATGCATATTGAGGTAAAGCGGCATACCAAAAAGTACAAAGCTACAGATGAAAACCGGATGGAGGAGGTGGCGAAAGCCTTTGTGGGTGCTGTGGTCAAACATTCAGCCCGGCAACTTGCCGGTCAAAGAGATGACAAACACACTCTTAAGATCTTTTGTGACCTATTTGGCCTGAACCAAGAGCCAATCTCAAGCTTTTCAGACTGAATTACTTACTGGATTCTGGTGTGAGCCTAAAGTATAGCGGGTTTTAAGCTGCTAAACGCTCATAACATAATTTGAAATACTAATCAGAAAATTTTTTATGGAAAAGACGCAAATCAACATTACACCAGATCTGATCAATAAAAAATCACAGAGCATCCTTAACGCTACGCAAAAGGAAATGGGCTTTGTGCCTAATATGTACCAGTCTATGGACGGGAATGCTGGCCTGTTAGATGGATACTTACACGCCTATAATGCGTTCCGCAAGCACTCCGGGTTTACTCCTGTAGAGCAGGAAGTAATATTCATTTCGGTAGCCTATGTCAACGCCTGCGAGTACTTGAAAGGAAAAAGAGTGCTCCTCTCGCTGTTTAGAGGAGCCTCCTGTCCCTTTTTATAATTTGCGGATAAGAGAGTTGATACGCCGATATCCTCAACTTGCTCAAATGAATATTGAAGTTACTGCAGTCTTCCATTCCACTGCTGAGGAGATAAATGCGTATGCTGGTAAGCAGCATGCTCCTTTTCCCGTCATTGCTGACTCCGAGCTTGATTTGCACCAGCTTTTTGTAAGCAGACGGTCGTTTAAAGGTAAAATGCGAACCATGATAAATCTGCCCAAAATGATGAAAATGATGAGTATCGGATTATTCAATTTCAAATCAACCTCAGTTATGGATTCCCTGCCTGCTGATTTTTTCATAGATGAAAACTTACGTGTCCAATTGGCCTATTAGGTAAGGACTTTGGCGATCATATTGCCCTTGAAAGTTTGATGACAAGAATGACACATCAAACCAAATAAGTATAAAATTTAAGGAGTCAACACCTACAGTGATAGCAGAATTGTTGGCTATTGTATTTTATCGTGCAATTAAATTCTCCAGGGTGGGTTTAGCCGTTTTTCACCAGCTTTATAGAGAATGAGTTGATTACCATCGGGATCTTTAAGACGGGCCTCGCGCCAGAGCCAAGGTTTATCTTCAGGTAGTGTGTCAAACCTGATACCTTTTTCTTTTAATCCTTCTACATAGGTATCAAGAGCTTCTATTTCAAAATAGACGCGTATACCGTTGCCGACGGGCAATTGAGAAACCTTATGTATGGAGAAACTTGCCTCACCTCCAGGGCAAGCAAAGCGTGCATAATGAGGTAACGCCTCTACAATGAGATTTAAACCTAGCTTTTGATAAAAAGGGACAGATATGCCCAGATCAAGGGAAGGAATAGTAATCTGGTTGAGATTCATACTGGTTGATGTGTTTTTTGAAAATAACTAGAACTAATGTTCTACCATCTCTGCTATCGCCTTGTATTCCTTTTGTGCTCCCGCAGAACCGGATTTAGATGCAATCAGACTGCCATCTGGGGCAATGATAATTTTAAAAGGGATTGATTTTAAACTGATGTTACGCACTAAAGTAGTAGATTAGATAGATGAGTGAACAAAATTTATTCGATCTGTACGTTGACTATTTAATGGTAAGCACAGGTCAAGTAAGTGCTACTGGACTGGCTGCATTAATGGATAATACCTTTAGTCATGACCAGGTTACCCGGATGCTAAGCCAATCACCTGATCTGTTTAGTCCCATGCACTACTGGAAGCGGATTAAGCCTCTTATTCGGCAAGTGGGTAGTCAGGAAGGGGTGCTGCTTATAGACGATTTTGTGGTAGATAAGCCATATTCATCGGAAAATGAAGTGGTTACCTATCATCACAGCCACCTGCATGGTGGAACCGTGAAAGGCATAAACATCGTGCATTTACAATATAGTGTTCTCTACAAACAGCAACCCATCAACTTGCCTGTAGGTTTTGAGGTGGTACGAAAAACGGAAACTCGGCGCAATGAGCAAACAGGAAAAGAGGAACGCTATAGTCCAGTCAGTAAAAACGAGATCGCCCGCGACCTACTACATCAAGCTCATTTTATGCATCATGTTCCCTTTTCATGGGTACTAGCCGACGCTTGGTATGGAAACGCACCCAACATGAAGTATGTCGTACAGAAACTTAAAAAGGATATCCTTTTTGGGATAAAATCGAATCGTAATATAGCCCTTAGCAAAGCACAGGCCCGTCGCAAAGAATTTGTCAAGTTAGCTGACCTTTCACTCCAGCCTGGACAGGTACGAGAAATATGGCTCGACCGATTGCCATTCCCCCTTTATGTTGCTAAAGAAGTCTACGTTAACGCTGACAATAGTGAGGGAGAACTGTTCCTGGTAACGAACAAGAAAGGGATGACCTACCAGCAGATAATCTCGCTCTACCCTGAGCGCTGGCGGATTGAACCAAGCCACAAATCATTGAAGAATAACGCCTCTATCCGAGCTTCCCCCACCAAAACACCGCAAACTCAGTTCAACCATGTATTTGCTTCCTTCTGTGCATGAGTGCAGTTCGAGTGGTTAAAGATTCATACCCAACTCAATCATTTCGCACTCAAACACAAACTTTATGCAGCAGCCATTCAACAAG
>CAZZGE010000149.1:0-11510 GCA_964653665.1 uncultured Porifericola sp.
CGGGTAGGCTGGGAATACGTTATAAAATGAACCTGATGCCCTTCTTTAGCTAAAGCTTTTCCCAACTCGGTAGCAACTACGCCACTACCACCAAAAGTAGGATAACAAACGATTCCTATTTTCATGAACAAGTTTGTGTTGACCCCTGAATGATAAATGAAGGGGAGTATGAGCGATGTTAGCGACCGTTGTAGTCGCTCATTGCGCGATAGATTACAGATTGTATTTTTGTACGAATACCTTCAGTGAGAAGTTTTGTATTACGTGCATTCGGGTGCACACGGTTAGACAAGAATATATACACCAGATCATATTTAGGATCCAGCCAGACCGATGTACCAGTAAAGCCTAAGTGACCGTAAGACGCATAAGACGCTTCTGGTGCTGTCGGGCCACCATCACGAAGGTACTCTGGTTTATCCCAACCGAGCCCTCTTCTGCTGTCGTTGTACTGACGGATACTAAAGCGACTCACTGTACCCGGTAGGTAGTACCGTTCTCCCCCGTAAATTCCATCCTGCAGGTTCATCTGCATCAGTACAGCCAGATCGTGGGCATTGCTGAACAATCCAGCGTGACCAGCCACCCCTCCGTACAGCGCGGCACCTTCATCGTGCACAGTTCCTCTCACCAGTTCGTCCCGAAAATGCTGATCTCTCTCAGTAGGGGCAATGTGCGCGGCCGGAAACTTGCGGAGCGGCTGGTATGTCAAAGTATTTAACCCCAGGGGATCATAAAAGTTTTGTGCCAGGAACTGATCCATAGGCTGGTTGGTCACCCGTTCTACAAGCTGATGCAATATGTAGAAGCTGAGGTCGCTATAACGGTAGTTGTGTTCGGGCTTCCAGGAGGGGTTGCGCCTGCCCCTTAAACGCCTGAGTTTGGATTCTATGGTCCAGTGCCAGACCGAATCCCGCAGGCTTTCCGCACCATAGAGTTTACGTGATACCTGCAGGTTGTATGTTCCGACTGGCTTGTCACGATAAAGGTCATGGTCTAGGTCTCCGTCGTCTTTAGTTCTCGCCCAGAAAGGAATGAAAGAACGGAGACCGGCACGGTGCAGTAGTAGTTCCCTGATCGTAATGTTCTCCTTATCGGTATTTTTGAGCTCGGGCAGGTAGTATGATATTTTTTCGTCTATTTCAATGGTACCCCTTTCTTGTAAAAACATGATTGCCTGCATGGTACCAGCAACCTTAGTCACCGATGCAATGTCATAGATTGTCTCCGGAGTGATAGGAACCTGTTGGTCATAGGTCTGGTAACCGTAGGCCCGCTCAAAAACGATTTTTCCTTTGCGAGCTACCAGCACCTGGCATCCCGGTGTCATCTTCTCCTCTATGGCCCATTGGGCGAGCGAATCAATAACTGCCAGCTTATCGGAGTGCAGGCCCACTGCTTCCGGTAGTGTATATCCCAGCCGTGCAAGAGGTTTTGTACTGATGCCGGTACTAACTGTAAGGCTAGCCGAAGCATTCACTGGTAGTTTACCCTTGGCGCCAATGGCACCGAATAGTACCTGGGGGACTACCTGCTGGGCTACCGGATCATCTTCATAAGCACAAACCACTGAGCGGAAGCTATCAAGATTTTCAAGCGTACGAGGATGAGTGAAGGAGACGATAGTGACTTTTGTCTTTTGTTGTAGGAAGTTTAAGAAGGAAATCGTCTTTTTAGTAAGCTGCCCTTCGCGCGAAAGAGGTTCATGAAGTGCTACAATCACATGACCATGCCTGCTCAACTGACGAAACAACTGGTCGTAATCGTACTGCCGCTGGTCATCGGTTATGCTGTAGTGTTCAAACGGAGCATAACGACTCAGCATCTGCTGAAAAGAGCTTTTAGCTTTGGCTGACTTGCCGTGAATGGCGAGCGAAGCAAAGGAAGTAGTATCCAACACCCTGATCGGTATCAGCCTTTCCTCGTTGCGTACCAGCGTAACAGCCTCTTCAAACAGGTACTGCTTCAGGAGTTGGGCAGCGTGTGCATTAATTTTCTTGTCCAAGTGCTTTGCCTCTGGAGAGATTCTGCTATCCAGCCCTACCTGATGCTTGGCCCGCATGATTTTGTAGACACGACGGTCAATATCTACTTGCTTGATCGTACCCTTCTCAAGGGCCTCCAGAATCCCACCGACAGCAGCTTCCAGGTCTGCGGTAGACACCAGAATATCATTACCTGCCTGTAGTGCTCCTACTGCCAGTGCCCCTGCTTCCCCTTCGTACTGCGTCAGGGGTTCAGATAGTACCAGTCCTTCCAGTTTTAAATATTTTTCGTAGAGAAAGGCGTTTTGTTCGGTCTTTCTGGGTAGAAGCGACTTTTCGTAGATATTTTCTCCCTGTGGTATGAAACTTAGCTGAGCTACCAACTTACCCTGGAGGGAACGAGGAGATACCGGACCCAACCCGACGAATTCAGCCGCCGCTAGCTGGGAGTTGGCAGGTAATTGTTCATAACAAGGAATCAGGCCGTGATCCTGCATACCCTGCATATATCGCAACCCTTTTACAAACGCTGCATTTTGATCCTGGCTGAAAATATCGTTGGACGAACGCATCTGCCGTATACCCGGACTAGACTGTAGAATAGGTGACATATTTATATGTACATCTATTGCCCGGCATTGAAGTGCTATCTCTTTGCCCAGATCATAAAGAAAAGATTCGTTTTGTATGGCTCCTAGTGTAGTAAACGAAGGAAACCGATCCAGATCCTGTAGCGTACTGCCTAACCCCCGCCGGGTATCCATGGCTATCAAGAGAGGCGTGGGCGCCAGGTCCTGCATGCGTTGTAAAAGCTGAACCTGCTCTTTGGTTTTTCCTGACTGAAAGAACAGTCCCCCTAGGTTGTACCTTTTTATCAGTTCCTCCAGTTTGAGCAGTTCCTGCCGGTACATAGCACCTGAAACAGGCTGAATAAAAAGCTGACCAATTTTCTCCTCGGTTGTTAAAGTATCCAGTGCCCGGGCTATCCATTGTTCACGAGGTACCCTGGCTCCCGGTATATCGGCCCCGGTAAGGGGCAAATTGAGCATCAGTAGCGCTGTATGAAAAAGAGCCTGCCCACAAACTTTTTTCAACATAGAGGCGTTTTTCATTTGCAGTTTTAACAAACAATTATCCAATTTGGTGCTGCTTATTCAATCAATACAAACATGAAGTTTCCTACCCTTACCCGCCTGCCTAATTACCGAAGATTCAACATTGAACCCCGTTACTATGACCCGGTGAAAGAGGACGTGGAAGAGCGCACCAGCAGAATTAAGCAAGAAATAAGCCAAGGGAGAGGTGACCACGGGTTGCCATCATCCGGGATCCCCGGTTCTTTCTCCCGAAAAGCCAACTATACTAAAAATGCCAATATTTTGCAGATGGTGATCCTTATTTCTTTAATATTGCTCATTGGTGGGTATCTGCTTTACGGGAATGATATTTTTTACCTATTTTTGCTTGCGGTTCCATTCTATTTCTATTTTAGAATCAGGAAATACTCGAAACGGAGGTAGCATACATGTCTAATGTCATTCAGCTTTTGCCTGATGCCATTGCCAACCAGATTGCCGCGGGAGAGGTAGTGCAGAGGCCAGCTTCAGTAGTTAAAGAGTTATTAGAAAATTCTGTAGATGCTTCTAGTGATCACGTCTGTGTGGTAGTAAAAGACGCGGGTAAAAGTATCATCCAGATCAGTGATAATGGGATGGGTATGAGTGAGGCCGATGCCCGTATGAGCTTCGAGCGTCACGCCACTTCAAAGCTTACCAAAGCTGAAGATATTTATGCTATCCGTACCCTGGGCTTCCGGGGTGAGGCGCTGGCATCCATAGCTGCTGTAGCCCAGATAGAGATGACAACACGCACGGCCAGTCAGGAATTTGGTACTTGTCTGGAAATAGAGGGCTCAGCCTTCAGGAGAAGTGAGCCGGTGGCCGCTGAGGTCGGAACCTCTATTAGTGTTAAGAATCTTTTTTTTAACGTACCTGCACGACGTACCTTTTTAAAGTCGAACGCCGTAGAGATGCGGCATATCATGGACGAATTTTTCAGGGTGGCACTAGCCCGGCCGGATATTTCTTTTGAGTTTTACCAAAATGACAATCTCTCCTATAACCTGGCAAAAGGCAAACTCAGCCGCCGTATTGCCGAACTGTTTGGTGATGCCTACCGCCGTCACATCCTGAGTTGCCAGGAGGAAACCCCCGCTTTGAAGATTTACGGCTACATCGGTAAACCAGAACATGCCAAACGGACCCGGGGCGAACAGTACTTCTTCATCAACCAGCGCTTCGTTAAGAGCAGTTATCTTAACCATGCTGCAATGAGTGCTTACGAGGCAATGCTTCCCGAAGACGCTTTCCCTTTTTACACGCTTTTTCTGGAGATTGACCCCGCCGATATTGACGTAAACGTGCACCCTACCAAGACGGAGATCAAACTGGCTGATGAAAGAACTGTCTACGCAATTGTACGTGCAGCTGTTAAGCGAGCCTTGGGTACTAACTTGGTATCACCCTCACTGGACAAAGAAGAAAATCATTTTACAGTGCTCAGCCGTATGTCCGGCCACGGCTCACAATCCGAAACTTCTCGTGCCGAAACAAATACTTCCGGCGGTAGCTCTTTCCGACAGCAATCGGCCCTCAAGCGGGTAGATACTTCACAGTGGGAACAATTGTACCATCAACCTCAGGACTCATCTTACTTTGACTTTGACGAGGAGAGCAAGGAAGAAGAACAGGTAACCACACCGGAAGAAGGAGCGTTGACTTTCCAGAGTGCTGCTAACCGGATGGGTTCTTCTCTCTTTCAGGATACCGGCCACGGTAGCAGTGAGCAACCTTTTCAGATTCATCAGAGTTACATCGTTTCGCAAGTTAAATCCGGGATGATGATCATTGATCAGCAGGCGGCGCATGAACGCATTTTATATGAGCGCTATTCGCTGGCTTTAGAAAAAAGATCCGGGGTCTCTCAGCAATCACTCTTTCCACAAACCCTGGTGCTGAACCCTGCTGACATGCGTATCGTGGAAGAACTACATAATGAAATAAGCGCACTGGGTTTTGACTTTACAGTTTTTGGGCAGAATACATTGGTACTTAACGGTGTCCCAACAGATATCCGAGGCGAGCAGGAGAAAGAAATTTTTGAGGGCCTGATAGAGCAATATAAAACTTATCAATCCGACCTCAGCAACAGCAAGCAGGAGGGGGTCGCGCGCTCTGTTGCCCGGCGCATGGCCATAAAACAGGGACATAAACTCAATCCTACTGAAATGAGCAAACTCATAGACCGGCTCTTCGGTTGCATGAATTCAGATTACGCCCCTGATGGTCGTAAGACCTACTATATACTGGAGCTGAACCAGATTTTAGGATTTTTTAAATAAGGTACATGTTTGGAAGACTCTCCCCCATTGTAAAAAACCTTTTAATTCTCAATATCGGGATTTACCTTCTCCAATCGCTGCTGAACTTGCCGCTGGTGGAGATTGGAGGGCTCCGTTACATTTTTGCTGAAGACTTTCGTCCCTTCCAGTTTTTCACACATCTTTTTATCCACGGTGGCTTGGGGCACCTTTTTGGAAATATGTTTGCGCTGTTTATCTTCGGCCCTCTGCTGGAACGATTCTGGGGCAGCCAGAAATTTCTGGTGTTTTACCTGGCAACCGGACTGGGCGCAGCCCTGCTCTATTCAGCGATCAACTACTACGAGGTCAGTGAACTGGACAGTGCAGTATCAGCGTACCTGCAAGACCCTACGCCGGAGCACTTTGATGAATTTATTCGCGACAATGCTGAGTTTGCCTGGCGTAATCCAGAGGTACAAAACTTCATGGATGACTACTACGACAGTCCCCAAAACCAGAGCTACATCGGTCAGAGTGAGCAGTTGGCTGAGCAGATCCTGCGGCAGAAGGCAAACATACCGATGGTGGGGGCATCAGGCGCGATTTTTGGCATCCTAATGGCCTTTGGTTTACTTTTTCCTAACACTGAATTATTTCTTTTATTTTTTCCTTTTCCTATTAAAGCAAAGTATTTTGTGCTGTTCTACGGACTTTACGAACTCTGGGCAGGCTTTGATCGTGTGCCGGGTGATAATGTAGCACACTTTGCACACCTGGGAGGAATGCTATTTGCTTTCATCCTTATTAAAATTTGGCAGGGAAAACGTAATACTTTCTACTAGCTTAGAAGTCATGAACAGTATTTTAGACGATTTCAAGAATGCTTTCAATCGGCCCAATAATGGCCTGATGAAGATTCTGGTTATTAACGTAGTTGTATTTCTGGCCCTGATTTTTGTCAGGGTTATTTTGTCTCTATCTGGTGCCGGAAGAATATATGATCTGATCCTGGAACAACTGATGCTACCCGCAGCGTTAGACAGCTTTATTATCAAGCCCTGGACACTGATCACTTACTTTTTCACCCACGAGGGTTTCTTACATATCATTTTCAACATGCTGTTCCTGTACTGGTTTGGCAGTCTGATCATGGAGTTCCTGGGAAGTCAGAAATTTATCAACCTGTACGTACTGGGTGGTCTGGTGGGTGGTTTGTTTTACATGTTGCTTTACAACACATTACCCTACTTCGCACAACAAGTAGAAGTTTCCCGCATGCTGGGGGCATCAGCGGGCGTTTATGCGATTGTGGTGGGAGCGGCTACTTTCATGCCTAATTATACTATCTCTCTGATATTACTAGGCCCGGTCCGCATCAAGTACATCGCACTGTTTTATGTAATCTTATCATTCGCACAGTCGGCCGGTCCTAATGCTGGTGGTGAACTGGCACACCTGGCCGGAGCAGCACTGGGCTTCATCTACATTAAGCAACTACAAGACGGCAATGACCTGGGTAAACCCCTGCAGTCTTTCTTCAATTTTATCAGGAGTTTTTTTGTTAAGCAACCTCGCGTTTCTGTCTCTTATCGCAATAGAACGCAGAGGACCAGCACCCGCAGTCGCAATAGTCGCAATGCCCGCAACAGCAGCCATGCTAACAAAAATGATCAGGATGAAATAGACGCTATTCTGGACAAAATCTCGGAGAGTGGCTACGATAGTCTTACCAAAGAAGAGAAGCAAAAGCTCTTTGATGCCAGTAAGAGCTAGAATACGAATGATACGATCAATTTTTTTGCATTGATTGAGTCGGGTGGCGTAAAAAGCTAAAGTAGCTTTCTTATGTACCATAGGCTGTGAGCACTAATCTGCGCTGTCCGCCCCGGTTGCGGTGTTCGCAGAGGTAGATACCCTGCCAGGTACCCAAATTAAGCCTGCCGTTGGTAATAGGAACCGTTACGCTGCTGCCCATCATAGAAGCCTTGATGTGTGCGGGCATATCGTCCGGACCTTCCAAGGTATGCTCGTAGTAGGGCGCATTCTCGGGTACCATCTTATTCATGTGGCACTCAAAATCTTCACGTACCGTTGGATCAGCGTTTTCGTTGATTGTCAGGCTGGCTGAAGTATGCTGTATAAAAACGTGCAATAACCCCTGCTGTATCGCTTTTAACTCCTTAAAATCCTGTACGATACGGCGTGTGATGATATGAAAACCTCGCGGGTGGGAGGGAAGCCTGATTTCTTTTTGGAAAATCTGCATAGCCTGATTTTTATTTATTCTTCTTTCAATTTAATAAACTCATAGGCCCCCAGGTCTGGTTGAGCATCTCGCTCGTTACCTGCGAGGTCACTTACTACAAAGGTAGTAATCCCCTGATCTATCGCCGCCGATGTAGAATCCAGTGAATAATCGTAAATGACCGAACCATTAAATTGAGGGTCTTCATTGTAAATATTGCCTTCAATTACTGATGGTAGGGTCGTTTCCGCCCTGATCAGGTTTGCCTGTATAGCTACCTGAGAACCGGCCTGCTCCAGCCCAATCAGTAATTCCTGACTACGGTTTCCCCAGACAATATTATTGTTTAGTACCAGTTGAAAGGCCTGACCAGAAGACGGCAGATCCATCAGGGTATCAGCAAAAAATAATGCCGGGCCTTCCCGGGAAAAAATTCCTACGTCATTCGCAAAAGTACAGTGGGTATAACGATAGTATCCACTTCCAAAATTTCCTAAAGCATTGACCACACAGTGATTGATCAGCAGGTTAAAACCATCAATATCAGCGTTAGCCGCCAGTATACCATTGACCGACATATTTTCTATGACGGTATGGCTGATCTTCAGGTCAGGTACCGTATCTGAATCTGTCTGTATTAAAAATATACCCACTTCGGCATTACGGATCGCTGCGTGCTGTATCGCATGGTCGTGACTTTTCTCACTGAGCAAAATACCCCGCCACTGCCCGGGAGCGTTTGCGTAAGCTCCATCCTGCCGGGTGTGGGTAAAAAGAACCGGGAGCTCAGCAACTCCTCTGACCTGCAGCCGGCCGTCTACCTGAAGGCTGGCATCCTGTTCAAAGTATAACCGGCTCCCCGCAGGAATCTTCAGGTGGCCTGACTCTTGCACCCATATAGAATCAGATATCACGTATGGCAGATTAGCTGATAAACTGGTATCCTGGTGAATGTGCCAGCTGCCGATGAAATAAGCATTCTGTCCCCAGCTGCGTAGGCGTACTGTCTGCCGACTTGCGTTGGTGGTAAAGCGCAGAGAATCTTCCACCAGGAAAGGCGTATTTTCGTCCTGAGGGTCAATGAATGCTTCTACTAGGATAAGGAGGCTGTCACCACCGCGAAGGCGTACATTTTCAAACGCTGTTCCTTGTCGTCCATTTACATAAATACTGTAGGGTGACAGCGCTCCGCCACTTAGGTTAATTGAAGTCTCTACGGCTTGTACCTGTGGATTATAGACTTTAAGCCTTTGCGTAATACTCTGCCGGGTGGTAAAAATCGTATCAAAGAGGACAGTGTCCTGGCTAAACTTGAGCGTTATACCCGGATTAAGAGTGATGATTTCCTCTTCGGGTGTACAGGAATAATAGAAAGATATATTGAGCAACGAAAGGCAAGTCACCAACCATCTCCTCATACTTTTTAATCTTTACACTCAGGATTGAGCTTCTTTCATTTTTTCTGCATTATCGGCGATCCTGAGTTTTTCAATAATATCCTCCAGGTCTCCGTCTAACACTGCCGACAGGTTATAGACAGTAAGGTTAATGCGGTGGTCGGTAACACGGCTCTGGGGATAGTTGTAAGTCCTGATTTTGTCTGACCGGTCTCCACTCTTCACCATTGACTTGCGCTGGGCACCGATTTCTGCATTATGCTTTTCCAGTTCTATCTCGTAAAGGCGGGAGCGCAGTACTTTTAGGGCCTTTTCAAAGTTTTTGATTTGAGACTTCTGATCCTGACAGGTCACTACCAGCCCGGTAGGCTCATGGGTGAGGCGCACCGCTGAGTAAGTAGTATTTACAGACTGACCACCAGGTCCCGAAGAACAGAAGGTATCTTTCCGGATATCATTCATATCTACCTCTACTTCCACATCTTCCATTTCCGGCAACACAGCTACGCTAGCTGCCGATGTATGGACTCGCCCCTGTGTTTCCGTAGAGGGCACCCGTTGCACCCGGTGTACACCCGACTCAAACTTGAGACGCGCGTATACATCTTCACCGGAAACGGTACTAATGATCTCCTTATACCCACCCGCTGAGCCTTCAGTCAGGTCAAGGACATTGAGCGACCAACCCTTGGTTTCGGCATAGCGCTGATACATCCGGAAAAGATCTCCGGCAAAAATGGCCGCTTCATCTCCACCGGTACCCGCCCGAATTTCTAAAATCACATTTTTACTATCGTTAGGATCTTTAGGGATGAGCATTTGCTTAAGCTCCTCTTCCATCGTTGCTTTCTGATGCTCTTTGGTGTCGATCTCCTCTTTGGCCATCTGCTTGAAATCAGGATCTTTTTCAGTAGAAAGTAATGCCTGCGCACTTTGCAGATCGGACAACACCTCCAGGTAGGCATTATACTTTTTCACCACTTTTTCCAGGTCTTTATATTCTTTGCTGAGCTTAGAATACTTCTTCATATCAGCTATAGCATCCGGCTGAACCAGAAGTTGCCCCACTTCTTCAAACCTATCTTTTATGGCTTCCAGTTGTTCTTTCATAACTATTGATTTTAGCTGCAAAGTTAATAAACCCACCGCACAGTTTAGGCATCGCGTATCAAGGCTTAGAATGAGCATTTACTGCTTAGTACTGGAGCCGGGTAGCCAGCTAAAAATAGTTACATAATGTTACCCTGTAATGTTTCGCTGACAGATAAGTTTTAAGTGAGGAAATAAAGAAGAAAACTTGTATCCATTTAAAAACTATCGTTTGTACAGCTGCAGGTTAGTCAGCGTTTGAACACCCAATAATATATGGATAAACCTAGATTCACGATTGGCCGCAAAATCTTTGGAGGATTTATTTTTCTGATTATTTTTTTTGTCACCAATGCCGTAGTTAGTATTCTGAACATCCAAAGCAGTGATCAGATTATCAACAAAAACACGCAAGTCATCGCCCCTTCGGTAAAGGCTATTGACGAGTTTATTTTACTGGTAACTGAGTCCAAGATGCTGATCACCAACTGGGTGTATCTTCAGAATAATAATGAGGACAAGGAAGCCCTGAAAGACCTCCATAACTTTCGCTATCCTGAGCTCAAGAACAAACTTGCGAACCTAACACCCCAGTGGGAAGATAGTCTACAGGCAAAGACAGTAGATAGTATTATCACCAACTTTGACCAACTCATAGCAATTGAGAAAGATGTCATGGCACAACTGGTCTCTTTTGAAGACTATGAAGATGCTATGGTCAAGTGGCAGGCTACGGAAGCTATTGAAAACGAAGTTTTACCCAGAACGCAGCAACTCAAAGAAAGCCTTTACCAGCTGAGTGAATTCAAGCGAGAAGAAGTGGACAAAGCGCAGGCAAGAATTCTCGCCTCTTCCGAAAGATTGTTCAACATTATCCTTGTGCTGGGTGTGCTTACCATCGTTATCGGACTGGCTGGTGCTGTTTGGGTGTCGCGCAGTATTACACGTCCGGTAATTATTCTTAAGGCCCTGATCCAGAAACTTTCCAAAGGGGATCTACCCACGCAGGAAAAGCAGGAGCAGAAGTGGACGAAATTCAGTAAGGATGAGATTGGCGATATGGCCCTGGCCGTTGACGATCTGGTTGACGGCCTGAGAGATACTTCTGAGTTTGCCGAGCGCATCGGCCAGGGTGAATACCAGGCGGATTTTTCCCCTCTTAGCGAGCAGGACGTACTCGGAAATGCCCTTCTTGATATGAGGGGCAATCTCAAAAAGGTGGCCGAAGACGATAAGAAAAGAAACTGGGCCACCGAAGGAGCCGCTAAATTTGGCGAAATCCTCAGACAAAATAATAACGATGTCAGTGAACTAAGTCACAATATCCTGAACAACCTCCTCAAGTACCTGGGTGCCAATCAGGGAGGCCTATTCATTGTTCAGGATGCCGATGGAGGCGAACCCTTTATGACCTTGGAGTCGTGCTTTGCCTG
>CAZZGE010000150.1:0-11422 GCA_964653665.1 uncultured Porifericola sp.
TGCATATTTTGTAGAAAAAATGACTTGTGGTATAAATGAATGGCTTACAAACGAATTCAGCAATGTATATTAAATAACAAGATAGGGTAAAAGTTTTACAAGTAATTCTTCATTCATTTGGTACACCTCTTTGAGCTGATCTGCTGAGGTAAAGTTGCCATAAATTCTACGATGATTCATAATTCCTTTTGCCATTTTGTAGCTGATGTAGGGATGAGTCAGCAAGGTCTTGAAGTCTGCCTGGTTGATATTGATTTTTTTCGTTTCAAAAGATTCTTCTACAAAAACTGATTCCTGTAGAGATTTAATTGCCTGATCGTTGATATGGTATACTTCCTGTAACTGTTCAACAGAATGGATAACGCCTAACTGATCTCTGAATTTAATGATTCTTGAAGAGATGACCTTACCGATTCCGTTAAGCTGCTGTAGGGCTAGCGAGTCTGTCTCATTTATATTCAGCCGAATACGTTCCGGTCTTTTGATTCTCGAAAGATAGGCCTCTGACTCATTTTTTTTAGCGGGCTGGACATCTGACTTACCATCATCGGGTTTGGTGTACGTCTGCCTTGCTACCTTTTTTTCAATACGAATGAAGGGTGACAGTTCACGATACAGATCATCGGGAAAGCCGTAGATCTTTAGCAGTTCTTCGGCATACCTAAAACTTCCTCCTTTGGAGCGGTACTTTTCAATGCGGCGGGCTAAGTAGTCTGGTATTCCTAGCTTGGTGAGAATTACAAAATCAGCAGTGTTGGGATCAAAGTTGAACCGCTGGATCTCAGGTCTTTTAGGCTCAGGCTTTCTATTCGTATTTTCTATGACAAGGCGAGCGTCCAGTTCTGCAGTAAGTGCTTCCAGTAAGCGTTGGTCCTGCTCCAGTGACTGGTAGGGTGCTACAGCATATTTTTCATATGCGATGCTGCCGACCATTACCGTTAGCATGAGTAAAAAGATTAACAGTAGCCCCCGGCTTTCAGTCCGAGAGAAGCCAAAATAATCCCTAATAACGTAGCTGATATTTTTTAACATGGGCCTGCGCTTTTAAGTGTATCCACTTTTCCATGAGTAGGTGAAATTAGCAGACGGCTACGGTTATAAAAAAGTGATTTCTTATGTTCAGAAATTCATGTGTACTATTTTAGGTTTTCAAAAATTTAGCTTCAGGACTTCTAAAATCAGTGAAAAATTATCATGAAGAAAAGCTATATGCAGATAATGATGGCCATCGCTCAAATACACCTATCAAAAATTTTCTTCCCTGATCATATTCTTCAGATTCATCAGCGAGCGCGCGTTGTGGTAATTACCTTTCCAAGCCTGGGCTTTTCTGGCTTCCTGTGCCTCCGGGTGCGTGTCCAGGCCGTGGGAGTACCAACCACCGTGTTCGTGGTCAATGACATAGTTTTTTGTGTAATTCCACAGTTTATCAAACGCTTCCCGATACCGGGTTTCATCTGGATAAAAAGTAGAAAATAGGTAAAGCGAGTTCAGCCCTTCTGATTGCGACCACCAATTTTTATGATCCAGGATGATCGCCAGGCTATCGGAACCCGGTAAATAATAGCCCCTATCAAAAATACCACTGTTTTTCGGATCAAATCCCCACTTCAGTGTATGATCTACCATCTGTTTGGCTTTTTCCAGAGTTTTGGCGTACTCATATTCTTCCAACACTTCTGAGGCTTCCAGTAGCAGATAGGCTGTTTCAATATCGTGGCCAAAAGATACGTGATCGATGCCGTAATTGGTTTCCCTCGCTTCCTGTGTAGAATCCTGGTAAGACACAGGGGTCCAGTCATCGTAAAAGAACAATCTGAGATAGCCATCTACAGAAACCATACGATCGCGTACCAGGTGAAACATCTCTTTAAGCCGAGTTTCAAGCGTGTCGTTGGGCCACACATGGTAAAGTTCGGTCAGAGCCTCCAGTACGTGAATGCTGGTGTTCTGATCTTTGTAGAAGTAAGACGGCATGGGATAATCACTGTCAAACATGCTACTATCTATAGGTTGGCCTTCCTGCGTCAGTGTAGGAAAATATCCACCCATATCCGGGTCATGCGCGTGTTCATCTACCCAGCGAAAGGCTTCCTGAGCGTCTTCCAACACAGCAATTTCGCCGCAGTAAGCGTAGTAAGCTGACAAGGCATAAATACCAAAGGCATTACCGTATACCCGTTTTACTGAGTTTACCGTTCCTTCCAGGATGGGTTCTCCCTGACGGTTTACCAGCCAGTAAAAGCCACCATGGTCTTCGTCCCACATATGATTGACCAAAAAATCATAAGCATGACGAGCCGCATCAGCGTAAAGAGCGTTGTCAGGAAACATGGCAGCTGCTTTGGAAAGGGTCCACAGATGACGTGCCTGTGTAACGATCATCTTATTCTGCTCATCCATTTGTTGCCAATCATGAGTAAAATTGGTTAGAAAACCGCCCATGTCTTCATCTATTGAACGAGGATACCACACCTCCAACAGGTTGTTTGTTAGTTCAAACCCTACTTCATCCTGCAGTGAGGCTGCTGCAGGTGCCTGCGAATCAGATTCGGTCGTTTGCTGGCAGGAAGCCAAGAGAATTACCGCTGCCAGTCCGGGAAATAGCGTATTCATGACTTGTCAGGTTGTGGCTTTGTCGTGTTCCAGTTTTGTTTTTTCCTTTTCTTCCTGCTTGGTATCATCATCTACCGGTTTACCTCTCCAGTATGTAGCCAGGGAAGAACCTGTAATATTCATGACTGGTCCAAAAATCGCAGGAGCCAATCCAACTGTAGCCACCTTTCCCAACTCATTGGCCAGTGCCGAAGCCAGTCCACCATTTTGCATACCAACCTCTAAGGCAATGGTACGGCAATCGCGTTCATCCATGCGAGCCAGTCTACCTCCCCAGTAGCCCAGAAAATATCCTGTAATGTTATGAAATATTCCTGCTACAATCAGCGTGAGCCCTACATTGAGTAGTTCGTCACGACCGGCTGCGGTAATAATGGTAATGATGTAGGCAATACCGAACATAGAGATGACGGGCATAGCATCATCCAGCCAATTAAATTTACCGTGGAAGAAATAATTAAAGACCAGTCCTGCTGTTACCGGTATCACCACGATCTTGACCATGCTCCACATCATCGCCAGTACATCTACCTGGATAAACTCTCCTCCCAGCCAGGCCATCATGTTGGGAGTGATAAAGGGGGCCAACAGGGTAGCAAAGGCGGTGAGTGTGACTGACAATGCCAGATTGGCCTTAGCCAGGTATGACATTACGTTGGAAGCCAAACCACTGGGCGAAGCCCCAATGAGAATAATACCAGCAGCAATTTCAGGAGAGACACCAAGCAAACTGGCCAATCCAAAGCCAACGAAAGGCATAATCGTGAACTGAAAAGCCATGCCCAATAACACCCCCTTGGGCATTTTGACCACACCAGCAAAATCTTTAATGCTCATAGCCGTACCCATGCCGAACATAATAACTTGTAGCAGGGGGGTGAAAAGATTTTTCAGATCAAAACCATTTACTTCCTGAAAATACGATGGATAAAACATCGCTACTGTCACTGAGGCAAGTATAATCACCGTAAATGAGAAACCTCTCAGGAAGCTAAAACCCCGAAAGCCTAACGCCAGGAAAAGAAAAAAAGCAGTAAACAGCATGCCCGCTCCTCCAATATCGCTAATGACCAAGGCAATCGCTGCGATAAGGGAAGCCACTGCCAGGCCCAGCATGATCTTGTAAGTCGTTTCAGTCTGATGCATAGTATGATATTAGTACTTTTCAAATAAAAAAAATGCCAGGGAGTTTTAAACCTGTCATTATTAAACAAATGTGTTAACTCCACAGGCGGTCAGCCGACTCTATGGTATTCCATTCCGGTGTAGGTGCAAAATATTTAGTCCCTTTTTTCATATGCTCCTTGACCACATCTTCATTGAGTTCAACTCCCAGACCCGGCTTTTCGGGCACTACGATATGGCCATCTTGCACGATAGGCTTGTCAATGCCCGTCACCAGGTCTTCCCACCAGGGGATATCCACGGAATGATGCTCCAGTGCGATGAAGTTCTTTGTAGCCGCCGCACAGTGCACGTTGGCCATCATAGATACAGGCGTACCTGCAAAATGCATCATCATTGGGATGCCGCGCTCTTCTGCATAATCGCCAATTTTCTTGGTCTCCAGGATACCCCCGGAGCTGGCCAGATCGGGATGAACCATATCAATAGCCCGAGCGTCGATAAGTTTGATAAATTCCTCTTTCAGATAAATATCTTCTCCAGTGAGCGTGGGTGTGGTAATGTTGTTAGTAATTTCTTTCCACTTTTCGGTGTACTGCCAGGGTACTAGGTCTTCCAGGTAAGCCAGACGGTATGGCTCAAGTACTCTCCCCAGACGAATGCATTCATTGGTATCAAAGTGTCCAAAGTGGTCAGCGGCCAGTGGAATCTCATAACCCACCACATCTCTTACCTGCTTCACGTATTCAGCAATTTTTTCCAGGCCTTCATTCGTGATCTGGATACGCGTGAATGGGTGGGCCGTTGTACCGTAGCTACCGTACTCCTTACCCCACTGCTTGCCAATATCATACATATTACTGTTGATGACCATGTTCTCCTCATCTTTGAGCATCTGTATACCGAAGTCCATCTTCAGAAAAGTAAATCCCTGATCTACCCGTTCTTTCATGCGCTTGGCATAAGTGATGGGGTCGGGAGAGCCGGCTGTATCGCAGTACAGCCTCACTTTGTCGCGGAATTTCCCGCCTACCAACTGGTAAGCGGGTACCCCGTAGGCTTTACCGGTCAGGTCCCAAAGTGCCATCTCCACCGCACATACACCTCCTGCCTGACGCGAGTGTCCGCCAAACTGCTTGATCTTCTTAAAGATTCGGTCAACGTTACAGGGGTTTTCGCCCAACAGACGGCTTTTGAGGAACAGTGCGTATTTTGGACTAGCGTGATCCCTGACTTCTCCCAAACCGTAGATTCCCTGATTCGTATCAATGCGAATGACCGGACAGGGCATAGGGGCGTTGGCTACTTCTACAACCCGCAGATCGGTGATTTTAAGATCAGAGGGATTGGATAATTTATTAACGTTCTGGCTGCTGTGTTCAAAGGTCTTAGCAAAAGAACTGTGCATAAAAGCTCCCAATGAAAGACCTCCTAAACCTGCCTTCTGAAAAAACTGCCTGCGGCTATTTTTTGGCTGGCTATCCTGTGGTTCATGAATGGGCTGGCTTTGCTTGACAGTTTTTGCCGGCATTTTCAACAGTTCATGTATGTTTTTGTTCATGTTAAGAATGAAGTTACAAGAAATAATGTAATCAATTTGATTTAGCAGTCAGAGGACTGTAGAGTGCCCCCTTCCATGCTTTTGGCGCTAACTCCACAGACGATCCCAGGACCGAATCTCGTTCCACTCCTCGGTCGGCGCAAAGTATTTTTCACCCTTGGCTAGATGATCTTTGACAACATCTTCATTGAGTTCCACACCGATACCGGGTTTTTCAGGTACTTGTACATAGCCATTCTGTACGATCGGTTTGGGAATGCCAGTCACTAGGTCATCCCACCACTCCTTATCTACCGAATGATGTTCCAGGGCAATGAAGTTATGAGTAGCCGCAATAGCGTGGACACTACCCAGGAAAGAGACCGGAGAGGCAGCGTGATGCACCGCCATAGCGATACCATATTCTTCTGCCATGTCACCGATCAGTTTGGTCTGTAGCAGACCACCCGCACTGCCCGGATCGGGATGCACAATGTCTACTGCTTTTTGGGTAATCAAATCCCTAAAATTATCTTTGTGATAGATGTCTTCCCCGGTCATAGTAGGAGTATCAATGGTATCTGTAATGCGCTTCCAGTCTTCGGTATTTTGCCAAGGCACCATATCTTCCAACCAAGAAAGCGTGTAGGGTTCAAAGGCCTTACCCAGCTTAATCATGCTGTTGACGCCCATATGGCCGAGGTGGTCTACACCCAGGGGTATTTCGTAGCCGATCTTTTCCCGAGTTTTAGCAATATACTCGGTCAGCAGTTCAATACCTTTTTCGGTGATTTGCACACGGGTTAACGGATGTTTTGTCTGTGCGTAGCTGGTTACGTCGCGGTCAGTCCAGCCGCGCATCTGCCCCCAGGGCTCCGTATTGATCAGCGTGCCCGGGATATCTTTGATAAGACCAATGCCTACGTCCATCTTCAGGATGGTAAAGCCTTTGTCTACCCGGTTTTTCATACGCTGGGCAAACTGGTCGGGATCTTTCACCGTGGGCGTATCTACATAGATTCTAACCTTTTCACGGTACTTACCACCAAACAACTGGTAGACTGGTACGCCGTAGGCTTTGCCCGCTAGGTCCCACAGTGCCATCTCCACCCCGGAAACACCACCTCCCTGACGACCATGCCAGCCAAACTGCCGGATTTTACGAAAGATGCGCTCCACGTTGCAGGGGTTGTCACCCAGGATACGGCTTTTGAGAAAAAGGGCATAGCGTTTATCAGCTCCATCACGGACATCGCCCAGCCCGTAGATGCCCTGGTTGGTATCTATGCGCAGCAATGGCACGTTGTCGTACTGCGCAATGCGCATGTCAGTAATCTTTAGCTCAGTGGGCGAAGAATAACGGTTTACCTGCTGGGTAGTATACTCCAGCGTTTCTTCTACCGGCTTATTCAAAAAGGAGGAGCCGACGGCAAGGCCTCCCAGGGCAGCTTTTTGCATAAAATTGCGTCGCCCGTTATGGCCACCATCTGCAAAAGTATCACGGTGGTGGGAAGGGACTGCTTTGAGCAAATCGGCCAGTTTCTTGTTTTTTTGGTTCATCAGTTTAAAAGGTTAGACACTGAAATTAACCGGATTCTCCGAAGCAGGGAATCCTTTTTTACACGACAGTCATTGGGTATAAAATTACCAAGTACGGTTTTCCAAGTATTCATCCAGTTCGGCACGACTCATAGGAAGCATATCGGGATTATCATCCAGCCAGGAGAGAAAATCTTCTTTAATGTCATTTGTCCAGCGTCTGTCAATCTGACCCGGAGTGTACTTACCTTCGTTGAGGCGTTGTTTGCCAAAAGTATCCCGTAGTGCTATAAACTCAGCGTTGGTTATCACTTCCTGCACCAGGTGGGCGGGAATAAAAATCACTCCTTCACGCTTGGCCAATACTACATCACCCGGCAGTACGGTAGCCCTACCGATGCGGATTGGCTTATTGAGGCCAGTAAGCATCATATCTTTGATAAATGAGGGATCCCAGCCTCTGACATAGGCGTTAAATCCTTCAATTTGCTCAAGCCCTCCCAGATCACGCAGCGAACCATCAAAGATGACACCGTTACCGGAGTTGGCGTAAATGGAGGTACCCAGGTTATCCCCTATCAGGGTTCCATCTATAACCTTACCGTAACCGTCGGCTACGTACACATCGCCTTGCTCAAGCGCATCAATAGGCCAAGAATTCGGACTTCCAATGCGGCCGTCTTCTTCGCCTTTCGCTTTTATTTTTTCGTCCATATCAGGGCGCAACGGCATGTACTGGGCCGTCAGGGCACGGCCTACAATGGGCTCACCTTCGTGAATCATCTTCCAGCCACCTTCAAACTGACTGTAATATCCCTTACCCCGCATCACGCCCCAGGCCTCTTCAATAGAAATATTTTCAGCTCGGTCCAGCAAATCCTGCGGTACTTTGGGTCTGCCGTCCGGGTAGCGCTCTCCCTCCCACTCCGAGGTTAGCTCTACCATCTGCTCGCGGGTGAGCGTATACTGTTGTGCTTTGACATGCCAAGTTAAAAATATCAGGCAAACAAATGCGAAAAAAATAAGATTCTCTCTTTTCATTGATGTGTTTGATTAAGTTTTGCAGTTAAGCATTAGCAGATAATAAAGTACAATATGATATAAATTATCATTTAAAATGAAGTTTTAACTTAAAACTGAAGCTTTAATTTAACAAATTTTCAACACCGGCTGACAAACTTTTACACAAAGAAGGGGACATTCTCATCCGCATATTTGCGCAAACCTTCCTCATTAATTTCTACCCCTATTCCCGGTTTTTCCGAAAGTGGGATATGGCCGTCTACTACCATCTCACCCTCAAAATCCACTATTTCCTTAAACATGGGGTTGGTATGAAAGTAAATTTGCCACTCCAGTACCATAAAGTTGGGTACAGAAGCACACACGTGCGCCGAAGCCATAGCGCCTAGATAGGAAGCCACCATGTGAGGCGCAAATGGCACATAATACAGGTTGGCCAGATTGGCGATGCGCTGTGCTTCACCCAGCCCACCAGCTTTTTGAAGATCGGGCATGATGATATCTACCGCGCCAATCTCCAGCAGAGGACGAAAGCCGTAAGCCAAATAATGATTTTCCCCGGCACAGATAGGGGTAGTGGTAGATTGAGTGATGTACTTGTATGCCTCCGCATTTTCGGCAGGAATGGGTTCCTCCAGCCACATCAAGTTCAGAGGCTCCAGCATCTTAGCTACCCGCTTGCCGGTAGTCATATCGTACCGACCGTGCATATCACAGCAAATGTCAATGTTAGGTCCAACTTCTTCGCGGGCCGCAGCCACCTGGTCGTACATACGATGCAGTTCACCCGGACTGGCCGTCCAGTTGTAGGCATCGTACTTGGCCGGGTCATTGCGCTGGTCCAGATCAAATTTTACCGCCGTCATACCCATATCTACTGCTTTGCGTGCACTGTCTGCAAAATCCTGGGGTGTGGGCAGTCGATTTTGGTACAAAGCAGTATCCATATAAACTCTGATGTTATCACGAAACTTTCCGCCCAGTAACTGGTACACCGGCAGGTCCAGTACTTTACCGGCCAGATCCCAAAGCGCGGTTTCCACCGCTGTCAGGACAGATACAAACATGCCAGACTGGGCACCTTCAAAAAAGCCCCGACGCCGAACATCTTCAAAAATACGATGGATATTCAAAGGGTTTTTCCCCCGAATGCGGTCTCCCATCATCTTCACCAGGTGATAGGTTCCCGGTGTGGCATCTACGGCTTCACCATTTCCCCACACATCCTGGTTGGTATATACTTTTACAAAAAGGCTATGGCCTCCCCGGATGTAGCCACATTTAATATCAGTGATTTCAAGATTGGAAGGGACCGACATCATAGAGACTTTGCGCAGTGCATTTTCTAGCTGGCTGCCGAAAGCAGGCATGCTTAGCATTCCGAGTCCGCCCAAGGTTGCATTTCTCAAAAAATTTCTTCGGTTTTTCATAGTATAGGATTGGTATTTAATCTTTTTCAAACTTATGTAAAGCGTAAAAGCGAACGCTGCAGGCTGAACTACCAGGTACGCTCCTGGAGTAGTTCCTGGATTTGTTCCGGTGGAACAGGTAGTTGCTCAATATTAGCTTCCAGCCAGCCGGAAAAATCTTTTTCAATATCGTCCGACCAGCGGGAGTCAATTTGCCCGGCGGTGTATTTTTTCTCTCGTAAGCGCTGGTGGCCAAACATATCCCTGAGACGGATAATTTCTGACGTCTTCACTACCTTTTCAGCCAGGTGAGCCGGAATGATACTTACGCCTCCTTCTTTACCCAGAATAATGTCTCCCGGTACTACCATCGTACTGCCGATGTTAATTGGGACATTGATGCCCATCAATGTGGTATTCTGGTCGTGGGAAGGGTTATGGTGTGATGGATGGTAGCTTCTTACAAATGAGGTGAAACGCGGAAGATCTTTCAATCCTTCAATGTCTCGGATGGCACCGTTGTACACAATTCCGTTACCGGAATTAGCATAAATAGCATTTGCCAGATTATCGCCAATAGTGGGTCCGTCCGCATGGGCGCCAAACTGGTCGGCAACGTATACATCGCCGGGTTGCAGTTTATCTATGGGCCAGGCATTTTGGCCCTGGATTCGTCCTTCTTCATGGCCCTTGTCCAGGATTGCCTTGTACACATCGGGGCGGCCCGGCATAAACATCGCCGTAAATGCTCTGCCAATGAGTATACTATCCGAGTGTATGCAGAGCCAGCCTTCCTCGTATTGATGGCGAAAGCCTTCGTTTTTCATCACTGCCCAGGCTTCCTCATGGGTTACCAACTTCATCCTATCCAGGACATCATCCGGAACCTTGGGTCGTCCGTCGGCATAGCGCTCTCCTTCCCAAAGCGGGGTATAGAGCATCATCTGCTCACGGCTAACCGTTTGCGCATAAAGCTGCTCGGGTAAAATAAAAAGAGATAAGAGGAATAGAGATGTAACAAGTCTGTTTGCTTTCATCATTAAAGGGGTTTAGGTTGTGATTGCAACAAGAAAAAGGCTACTCCAAATCAATGGAGTAGCCTATGAATTTATCATTTATTGCACATCCCACCAAACCCGCGTATCCATGTTATCTGGCCCCATGCGGGTGATAGCCTCATTTACGTTTTCACCGTTTACCGCAATTTCGTCGGAAGGGTACTTCATCCGGCGAATGAAATCACCTGAAATATCCTGGCTGGGAAAAGGATTAGGATCAAGCTCAGGGAAACCACTTCGGCGGAAGTTAGCAAAGGCTTCCGGGCCGTTGAAGAAGGAAGCAATCCAGTACTGAGTATTAATTTGCTCTAATGCTTCAGATGCTTAATAAGGATTTTCATTCAGGTAGGTCACAATATCAGCTTCTGGTACGGTAGACTCTACATCAAACAAAGCCATCTGCTCCATGTGCAGTCTTACCCCCTCATTATACAATTCTTCAGCAGAAGCATTGATCCAGTCACGAGAAGCCGCTTCGGCCAGCATTAGCTACGATTGCGCAGCGGTGAACAGAAACATCGGTAGAGTTACGGTTATCCTGGTTGAAATTCGCCCCGGTCAAAACCCCAGAGTTTGGGGTAGTAATCTGCTGTACAATTCCCATATCATACACCAACATGGAGCCTGGGTATGACATGTTAATAATCGCACTGTTTAGTTGAAAAGCAGGATCCACCCTAGTAGCTTCAGTCTGATTGGTGTTCATCTCATCAAAGCCACTGTCACAGGCAATGAAGAAAAATAAGACCAATGGTAAGCAACGTGATATAATGAATTTGTTCATGGCTTTGTGATTCTAAAATTTAACATTGAGGTTAAAACCTAACCCACGTGTCGTGGGGAGTCCGGTAGACTCCAGCCCCACCAAGTTATCAGAGGTAAAGCCAAAGGATTCGGGATCAATATTTGGTACCCACTTTTGTAGCATGAAAACGTTGTTGGCCACCAAACTTAACCTTACCGAACGTGCAGGAAAGTTATCCGGCAGGATTGGCAAAGAGGTTGGCGTTCAATCCATAAAAAAGTACATCGGAGTAGGGCGGTACGTCAGTGTCACATCCTACTTCCGCATAAGCAAAACGCAACTTACCAAAATTCAAAAAACTACTACT
>CAZZGE010000151.1:0-11363 GCA_964653665.1 uncultured Porifericola sp.
GACGCTCATATGCTGCTTGACCCAGTTTTCTTCTGCCTGCCGAAATTGCCAGGCGCTTTTTATACCCATCTGGTAAAGGAAAGCTGCATAACGCCGACCTATGCCCCATATATCTTCCACCGCGGTAGCTTCTAAAGCCTGCCGGATAGATGCCTGACTGTTCAGCACGTATACACCTTCCGCTTTGGCAGTTTTTTTGGCCAGGCGGTTGGCAACCTTGGAGAGCGTTTTGGTAGGGGCAATGCCCACAGAAATAGGGATACCGGTCCACCGACCCACCGTTTGACGCATATAACGTCCCAGATCGCGTAAGTCAGAAGTAGCCGAGGGCAGATGTCGGAGGTTGAGGAATGCCTCATCTATGGAATAAACTTCCACATCCGAAACCATTTGCCTGAGCGTCTCCATCACCCGGTTAGACATATCGCCGTAGAGAGGGTAATTGGAGGAAAATACTACGACCTTATATTTGCTGATCAGTTTCCGGACTTCAAATACCGGAGCTCCCATCTTGATGCCCAGGGCTTTGGCTTCTGCCGACCGGGCAATGATGCAGCCATCGTTGTTGGAAAGCACCACTACCGGGCAATCTTCCAGGGAAGGATTGAAGACCCGTTCGCAAGAAGCGTAAAAGTTGTTACAGTCTACAATAGCAAACATACTTACGGTTTATGGATCACGTAGGCTACCACGCCCCACACCTGGAAAGTATTTTCATGAGTGACCCGAATGGGCCTGTATGCGTCGTTAGCGGGTAGGAGATAAAGTTTACCCTCACGGTAGCCAATCCGCTTTACCGTAAACTCACCGTCCAGAATACATACAACTACATCCTGCTCCTGAGGCTCCAGCGCCCGGTCTACGATCAGCATATCGCCATCGTGGATGCCGGCGTCCTGCATAGAATTTCCTTTCACTTTTGCATAAAAGGTAGCTGCCGGGTGTTTGATCAGGTGTTTATTCAGATCCAGTTCAAGCTCCATGTAGTCGTCGGCAGGCGAAGGAAAGCCGGCGGGTATGCGGGACTCGAACAAGGGTAAAGCAATGGACTGAGCAACGTGGGCTGTGTAAAACTCCAGCATCAGCGTCTGGCTAATCCGCCGAAGTGACAGACTGTTTGATCTTGCCATGATTTGTGGTTTGGTTAATAAAGCAGAAAAATTATAAGCTTTATATTCTTAAAACAAGTAAAAATCGCATTAATTTATACTTATTTTAAGTACACATTGTTTGTAAAAATTACATGCTTCTTTCAGACCCGGCATACAGGATTGATAGCTAGTCTTTTAGTATCAGGAATTTTCCAACTAATTTCGGACAGCAGAATAAGTATCAAGCTATGCGTAAAGTCACGCTCATGACCATCGCTGTCGGGATTATCATCATAGGCAGCCTAACCTTCGTTTTCATTTTCTGGATGGGCGAAAAGCCCGAGAGTGCCGGTATCAATCGGGAACTACTGGGCAAGGAGTGGACAACGGCTTCTTATGGTAACCCTCCTGTCCGGATCAGTACACCCGAAAAACTAAGGGCTACCTTTTTGGAAGGTGAAGGACCACAGAATATGACGCAGTTGGTACAAGATGCCCGGAGTTACACCTATAATCAGGGGGGCGCCCTGAGTATACTGGTTAACACGGTAGAGTACCGACCGGGTATCAATACCAGTCTGCAGGGGGCGGTTAAAGGAGCTGTCTATACCCTGGGTCAGCAGCCGGGTGTACAGGAGCTTACCCACACCGTGGAAGACATACAAATTCAGGAACTGGAAAGTAAAAAGGTATCCGGTTCTTACCGAATACAGGAACGCCGCTTTGCCTTTGTCAACGTACTAATGGCTGATTCCAGCCACCTGTGGCAGATAACGGTCATCCACCCGCAGGATGACGAAAATGGTGCTGCCATCGCCGAACGGATCATAGAGTCTGTTGCACTAGAAACGTAAGGCTGAGCAAGGCAAATGCTGCTGATCAAGTGACCTTTCAGGATCATAAACAAGAAAGCCAGCGGTCAAACGACTACTGGCTTTACTCTATATTAGCACTGAAAACACTGGCATAATTCAGCCAAACCTAACCAAACTGCTTTGTTTATTCCTTTTCATCTACCTTATTCTTGTCCACCTCATTCTCGTCTATGTGATCTGCTAGTAACATGTTCAGGAGGCGATGTAGTTTTTCCTTTGTGTCATTGAACTTGTTCATCAGCTCGTAATATTCCTTTTCCAGTAGCATTTCTTCCGTGATCTTCAGATGCTCACGAATGAAGACTGAATACAGCATCAAGCTTTGCCGATCCTGGGTATTGTCTTCATGAAAGTTCCGGATGCTGCTGTTCATATGGTACATACTGATCTTATCGGACAGTAGGTATTTATTGAATGTCCGCTGAAAATCATCGCAGGCCTGAGCAAAAGAGAAGCCTTTGAGTAGCTTATCCTTGGGCAATTTATCCTTGTATTCGTTATAAAATATTTCTGCACCGTTAGGCTGGAACTCTAATTCGGGAAAACGCATCATGATTTCCTTATTTTGTTTAGTATTAACTTTATTTAATACAATTATATGCAAGGAAAATTAAATATGCAATTATTTTAATACTATTTTTTATAAAATTAATTAAATATTACAGGTTATATAGAGAAGGAAAGAGGCCAAAAGCCCGAAAACAGAACAATTGCAGCATTAACGAACTTGCAATGCCGTAATCCTTACTTTTCCATAAATGATAGCAATTATGGGATTTGTCGGGTATGCAATTGGTTTTTGTGAAAAAGGATACAGGAGTCGCGATCCCTCGCTGACAGCAGATGATAGAAGAGGGTACATTGACAGAAGAAGGGGCTCGCAATGATGAACGCAATCACATTATTACGCGTGCTATCGGGTTTGTGCTACTCTGTACAGGATGATCATGCGCTTTGCCAGATTTTCACTACTAACGATATCAATACGATTAAAGAGTATATGCTGAAAGCATGCAGAAAGCACTCCATTGATAATTATACTGCGTGCGTGCTACAAATGGATTGACTACAAAAAACTAAAGCGACGCTTGCAGCGCCGCTTAGTCTCTCACCATCATAAACTATCTACATTCCAGGAAGTATAGTTTAAAAAATAGACTTCATAGTAAGTTAAAAAAATACCTGGAATCTAAACTGTTATTAACTACAAGTGCGATTACCATGCCTAAAGGTAAAATCGGTTTATTAAACCATTCTAAGCATATATTTATTGATAAAATTTCACAGGTGTGTGAATTTTTCCCCAATCTTTTCCCCAATTGCGGTAGTAGCTACCCTCGCTGGGCTTACACCAACAAATCAGAACGAAATAGCTCTTTATGAGTTAGTTAGATGAATACAATTAGAATTATAAAAATACCAATCTATAAATGAGTGAACAAGAAAAAAGAAATATTGAAGAGCAACGCAAAGCTAATAATAAATCACCATCATTTAATTGGAAACGATTTTTGTTAATAGGACTCTTGTTTTTTGTTATTTTCTACTTCTTTGGACAACAGAGAAGGGGCACCAACGAAATAAGCTGGCAGCAGTTGGAAGAATACATTGAAGAAGGTAAAGTAGAAAGTATAGAAGTTATCAACCAGCGGACAGCGCGCGTATATCTGCAAGATTCATCAAGAACTCAAAGTGACTCCACAGGATGGTTTGATACCTCTACCAGACAGGTACCCATGTATACCTATACACTGGGGTCAGTTGACACTTTTGAAAATAAAGTAGAGGAGGCAGAAGCCGAGCTGGAAAAAGAGGTCAACGTCAATTACAGCTACCAAACCGACTGGTTGTCTAATATTCTGCCCTGGCTTATCCCGTTAGGGCTTGTTATTGGATTTTGGTACTTCATGCGGAAGCGTGCCCAACAAGCAATGGGTGGAGCTAATCCCTTTTCATCCATGGGTAAATCCAAGGCCAAAATCTATGATAAAGAAAACGGGCCTAAAGTAAAGTTTGATGACATTGCCGGATTGGAGGAAGCCAAGACCGAAGTAGAGGAACTGGTACACTACCTTAGGGATACCTCTAAGTATGTGAAGGTAGGAGCCAAAATTCCTAAGGGCGTAATGTTGGTGGGACCTCCTGGAACTGGAAAAACCATGATGGCCAAAGCAGTGGCTGGTGAAGCAGATGTGCCTTTCTTCTCAATATCCGGGTCTGACTTCGTAGAAATGTTTGTAGGCGTAGGCGCCTCTAGGGTGCGAAATCTTTTTAAAGATGCACAGGAAAAAGCTCCCTGTATCATCTTCATTGATGAGATTGATGCCATCGGACGCTCCCGAGGTCGTGCTAAAGCTATGCAAAGCAACGATGAGCAGGAAAATACGCTGAACCAGATGCTGCAGGAACTGGATGGATTTGATACAAATTCAGGAGTGATTGTACTGGCAGCTACTAATCGTAAGGATGTACTGGATAAAGCACTGCTTCGTCCCGGACGTTTTGATCGCCAGATTTATCTTGATTTACCTAATCGCAAGGAGCGAGAAGCTATTTTCAAGGTACATATGAATAACATCCAGGTCAAAGAAGAGATAGATCTAAATGTAATGGCCGCACAAAGCGCAGGGTTTTCCGGGGCAGATATTGCCAATATTTGTAATGAGGCAGCACTGAACGCTGCCCGTCACGATCGTGAAGAAGTGACTCAGAAAGACTTTTATAATGCGATGGATCGGATAGTAGCCGGACCGGAAAAGAAAAGTCGCCAGATATCTGATCAGGAAAAAGAAATTATTTCTTATCACGAAGCCGGACACGCAGTGGTCAGCCACATGCTTCCCAACGTGGACTCGCTGGTCAAGGTCAGTATCATCCCTCGTGGACGCTCACTGGGTGCTAACTGGTATTTACCCAAAGAAAGAAATATCATGACCCACAGCCAGATTTTCGATAAAATGTGCGCAACCCTGGCGGGCCGTGCAGCTGAGGACATCATTTTTAATGAAGTCTCTTCAGGAGCATTGGATGACTTAGAAAAAGTAACCAAAATGGCTTATACCATGGTATCTATGTATGGCCTGAGTGAAAATGTTGGTAACCTCAGTTTCCACGATAGTAATGGAGATTATCAGCAATCCTTTCAGAAGCCCTACAGTGAATATCTGGGTAAAAAGATTGACCAAGAAGTGAAAAAGATCATTGATGCGGCCTATCATAAAGCCAAAGATCTGATTGCTGAGGAAAGAGGCACTTTAGAACAAATTGCCGAGTTGCTAAAGGATAATGAAGTCATAGAAAGGAAGGATGTAGAACAGGTATTTGAAAAAGAAACCGCCTAAATTACAATGAATCCCGGTAGTGTTGCCGGGATTACTTTAGGGTATAATCTCAGAAATATCAAGACTTTCAACATAGGCTATAAGCTTGTCTTTGGAGCTGAACCCCTCTATTCGCTCTACCTGTCCTAATTCAATATTGTAAACGACTTCTACAAAAAAACGGTCCAGCTGATAAAGATCATAATCAAAGCGTGAACTTTCTATTTTTACCAGGTGCACGCCATGCCTCCAGGTATAATGTGCCTGTCGGCCAATATTCATTTTTAAGAAAAAGTCTTTCTCCACTTGATCTGCTTTTGCTTACTTATCGTTTGCCGATAAATTATGGTACTTATGCTGTATTCAATACCAATCACGCATTTACTTTTACGACCACTTTTCCGTAGCTCTTCCGTGACTCAATGTATTCGTGGGCCTGTGGTAGCTGGTCAAAATCAAAAATATGTGAAATTACCGGCTTGATGTGATGGGCCCGGGTAAATGTTGATAATTCTTCCCAAAGCTTTAAGCTCAACGCTTTGTCTTTGATGAGGTATCCAATATGTGTAGCTAAGATGCCATTAGAGCCAATGGCCATTTTTCGGATGTCAAACCTTGGGATTTTTTGCAAAGCCGACGCCCAGCTTAAAGGATTGGTTTTACTCCACTTGATACTGGCGACTCCAGCAATTACGATGCGGCCAAAAGGATTGAGAAGTCCCTTTACTTTTTGAAAGGTATCCCCTCCTACCAGTTCCAATACTACGTCTACCCCACCATCGTTAAACTGGCGCACTCGTTCGTCCCATTCGTCTGCAAGATAGTTGATTGCTGCGTCTATGTTCAGGTCATTGAGCAGCTTGATCTTGTAGTCTTTACTGGCAGTCCCTAGTACCTGGCAGCCGTAATTTTTCGCAATCTGCACCGCAGCAGTTCCTACCCCACCGGCAGCTGCCGTGACCAGTACCCGATCTTCAGGAATCATACGTGCCTGTTTGACCAACGCCACCCAAGCCGTCATATAGTTGACCAGAAAAGCTGCCTGCTCGGCATCCGAGAAATCTGGTAGTTTGGGAAAAGCCAAGTAGGCAGGCAGCACTATTTTTTCAGCGTAGGCGCCATATTGCGCCCCAACAATGACCTCTTCTCCCACCCGACGATTTACGCCCGGCCCGACTGCCTCAATAGTACCGTAGGCTTCCATACCGGGAATATAAGGCTTTTTGGGAGCCCACCGGTACTGTCCACGGCGAGATAGTATTTCCGCGTAGTTGATACCAATGTGCGAAATTTTAACTTTTACCTCACTATCGCTAGGTTCTGGCTCATCCACTTGCTTTATTTTCAGAACACCGGTTCCGCCATGTTTCTTTAAGGGGTATGCTAGCATAAGGTCGTATCTGTGTTTACCGTTGGCTTTCTACGGATTTAGAAGTATGCTCCAACAGTACAGTAACCAATACTGTGTCAATGCTATCATCTTTACCATTTACTTGAAACTGCACTACATCCCAACCTGCGTTTATTTCTTCATTGAGTGGCTCATGCTCGGTCAAAGTATCATAGGGTGTCAGTTGGTAACTTACCATTTTCTGTAACTTCCTGTGTGCCATGTAAAAAAATAGAGTTTTGATGAAAAAGTCTTTGTTATATCAACCTCTTACACGTCCGAGTGTTAGAATGGATCTCAATACAGCGCCATATCAAATTGACGGCGATATTTTTTGGTAAGAGGATGGGTATTCCCCAACAGCTGGAACAAGGCGACAGACGCCCGTCGGGGTAAATCATTACAAAAGTTCTTATCCAGCAGGGTTGCCTGTATCAATGATTGTAAGGCCGCTTCGTACTGGTAACTTTTAAGGGCTTGCCGGGCCGCCTCCAGCTTTTCGGCAAGACCAGGCATGGCTTCCTCCTCACAAAGCATAAGTTCACCCAGACTTTTCACATTTTCTCCCAGTTCAAAGAGCTTATGTGTATGATGGAGGGCATGCTGCGCCCGTTCCGGGTGATTACCAGCGGTGGCGGCAGCCTGCCACAGCTCAGCCTCTTCCATATCGGGGTATTTTTCAAGCAAAGCAGCTAGTGACCTGACCGCATCTTCATGCTGCTCAGTAAACAACTGTGTCTTTATGGATTTGAGTAGTTCTTTTTCCTCGCTGGGAAGATATTCATCCAGCCAGCGCTCAATCTGATGTTTAGGCAACGCACCAGTAAATTCAGCCTTCACCTCTCCCATGTAAAACATTTTGACCGCAGGTATCCCACGAATGCCGTGCTGGGCTGATATCTCCTGCTGTTCATCGGTATTGATTTTTACCAGTTCCCATGTACCCTGTGCTTCCTCAGCCAGTCCTTCAATAACCGGCCCCAGGATTTTACAGGGACCGCACCAGGGTGCCCAGAAATCAACCACGACAGGAACTTCCTGGCTCCGCATGAGTACGTCTTCTTCAAAGTTGATTGCTTCCATTTAGATAAACGGTTAGTTCAAGAAAAAATGCTTTTCAATGTATCTGAAAATCCGTGTAAAAATATAGCGTCTTTGGGTGAATTTCCAACCCAACGCCACTAGTCCTATCAGAATAACCCGCGTAAGAGTTTTTCAGTTAATGCGCCTGAGCGTTAAAATCATACAGCTTGCAAAGGAAAAAGCGCGAATTCCTGAAATCATTTCTAAAAAAGCAGATTTTCAATTAAATTGTAATGATTTCATTACATAAAAGTATCTTACAAAAAAACTGAGTATGAAAAAACAACCTGATCAAAAAAAGAAGTCTATTCCTAGAAGAGACTTTTTAAAGGGTTCGGCTTTGTCAGCAGCCTCATTTATGATTGTACCACGCCATGTCATGGGGAAGGGTTACCAGGCACCCAGTGATACGGTAAATGTAGCGGCTATCGGAGCTGGTGGCATGGGGGCATCCAATATGAGTCGCCTCACCAGCCAGAATATCGTTGCCCTGGCTGACTGCGACTATGATCGAGTACGTAACTCAATATCTCGGGACAACCGTGCGGCTCTTCGTGAAGCTTACGATAAGGCCACATGGTACAAAGACTTCCGCAAGATGCTGGAAGAACAAAAGGATATTGACGCTGTAGTTGTAGCAACACCCGACCATATTCACGCAGCGGCGGCTAATATGGCTATGAAAATGGGTAAGCACGTTTATGTACAGAAGCCGCTAACCTATACGGTTCACGAAGCCCGTACACTACGTGCCACTGCCAAAGAAACCGGCGTTGTCACCCAGATGGGTAATCAAGGGCACTCCAGCGATGATGCCCGCCGGGTTAATGAGTGGATACAAGCTGGCGCTATCGGACCAGTAAGGGAAGTGCACGTGTGGACCAATCGCCCTATCTGGCCACAAGGGGTGGATCGTCCTACCAGTAAAAAAATCAAAGTACCCAAAGAACTGGATTGGGAGCTTTTCCTTGGCCCTGCCCCTTACGTAGAATACAATCCGGTATACCATCCATTCAACTGGCGCGGCTGGGTAGACTGGGGCGTTGGAGCCCTGGGCGACATGGGAGCACACCTGATAGATCACCCTTACTGGGCCCTGGGGCTAGGCTATCCGGAGACCGTGCAGGCATCCTCAACCCCTTGGGGTGGCGATGATGAGAAAGCTACCTACCCGCTGGCTACCAAGGTACAGTACGGCTTTCCCGCTCGGGGAATGTATCCTGAAGTCACCATGCACTGGTATGATGGCGGACTCATGCCATCCCGTCCCAGCGTACTCCCTGACGACATAAAACTGGATAGAGGAGGCGGAGTTATTTTTGTAGGAGAGAAAGGTATTCTGATGCACGAAACCTACGGCTCTAACCCTCAGATATATCCTCAGGCGCTCATGCAGGAATATGCTGATACGCCGCAAAAGTACGAGCGCATCCAGGGAGGTAGAGATCAGCACGAGATGAACTGGATACGGGCTATTCAGGGTGAAGAAAAAATATGCTGTCCGTTTGATTACGCTGCACCGCTTACTGAAACCATGCTACTTGGTGTGGTTGCTTTGCATGCACCAGGAGAAACGCTCCGCTACGATGCAGAAAATATGTCTTTCACCAATAACCGTGATGTAAACCGTTATCTGCAACGCGACTACCGCGACGGATGGACGCTCAGCTAAGCACTAGCCGTTCAACACACTGAAGCCCGGGCGTATGATACGCCTGGGCTCTTTTATTTCCTTAAATAAATTGTACTACCCGATGAAGCCGAAAGCTTGGCAGCATCCAGGATTTCCATAACGATCAGGTTATTTTCTAGGGAAGAAAGATCAGTTGACTGAACCTGGATTTCACGATTGACGACAGCTGTAAAGAAAGCAAATGGGTCATGGTAAGGTTCTGACCGTCCCTTGGTTTGTATCTCTTTTTCATCACTGCCCTCAGATTTTACTTTCATATCAGTAGCATTCAAGGCGTGTATGTATCCGGTTTTTCCGTAGACCGACATATCCTTGCGACTCGTAGGCCAGTTCCATGACGCCTGAATAATACCCTGTGCTTCGGGATAGGTAACTATGATGGTCGCCTCGTCATCTACCTTGGGGTATATTTCCGGTTTGATTTGTTGCACTACTGCTGTCACACTGAGTGGCCGCTTTCCCTGCATCAACCAGGTGATCAGATTAGCCCCGTAGCAACCAAAATCCATCAAAGCGCCTGCCCCGTTTTCTTCAGGATTGGTGAGCCAGTTCAGAAACTCAGGCCCTACGTTGATCTCCCTAGGACCTTCGTGTCCGTCTCTAACGACAACCTTCCGTACCTCTCCTATGCTTTGCTGCTCATGCAACACCTCATAAGCATGGTGGTTGGACTGATACCAGGTGGTTTCGTAATTGGTCATAACGTGTATCTCATGTTTTTCTGACAACTGAGCAATTTTTCGGGCGTCGGTCATATTAACCGCCAGCGGTTTCTCTACCATGACGTGTACACCTGCCGGGGCGCAGGCTTCTACCACAGGTAGGTGATCTTTGGTGGTAGTGAAAGCCGTGACGGCATCGGGCTGAGTAGCATTCAGCATCTCCCCGATCGTCGGGTAAACGATATCCATGGAGTATCCGTAGCGTTCAGCATATTTTTCTGCCAGGGCCTGATTCGCCTCAGCAACCCCCACCAGGTTAATTTGCCCTTGCTGTACCTGTTTTAGGATACCATGCACATGGCCGTGTACCAGACCTGCGATACCTATTTTTATTTTTTTTTCATCCTGGGCAAAGGATTGAAGTACCAGCCCACAAAACAAAAGCACAAAAAATGACCGAATCTTTTTCATAAGGTTAAAGATACGCCATATTTCTGATCGGTCAATCTACCTACTGACGTTTACGTTTCTGCTCAAGACTTCCAACCCCTGGTAAAAGCGATTTCTTCCAGAGAGCGGCGAGGCTTTTCCAGCCTTTGTTCCTCGTCCAGGTAACCCATCGCAATCATTACCACCGGCTCATAGCCTTAAGGGATTTATAGTACTTTCTGTGCCCGGGAAGCATCAAAGCCGGCCATCTGGTGGACAAATACATCCAGTGCAGTAGCTTTAAGCGTCATCATCTCTACTGCGGCACCCGTATCGTAGCAGGCGTGCCAGTTGAGTTTATCACTGGCTGAAAATGTGGTTTTGGCAACGCCCAACAATAGCGCGGGTGCCTGACTGGCCCAGGTGCTGTTTTTTTCGTTCAGACAGGATAGTAAATCCTGGTAACTAGACGCATCTGTTTTGAGGGCGTAGACAAAACGCCAGGGCTGTTCGTTAAAGCTGGATGGAGCCTGACTGACAGCACTCATGATTTCCATGAGAATTTCCTGAGTTATAGCGCGGTCAGAAAACTGACGCGGACTGTAGCGCCTTGTTGTGAGTTGGTCAAATGCTTCTGCTAAATGCATAACTATTTTTGTTGTATATACAAATACGGTAATAACAACTTATTATTACTATCATAGCCTTATGCTTAGTTAAACAAGGTGAGTTCTTCCTTACGTACTTCATTTACAGCATTAATTAGGGTGCATCTCAAACTGTCGCTCCCGCTGTTAAGCGGCCTTGGGGGGATGCTGGT
>CAZZGE010000152.1:0-11360 GCA_964653665.1 uncultured Porifericola sp.
TGGGGCGGAGTGTTTTCGTTAAGCTTTAGGATTTATTTCCCGGATTTTTCAACATTTATGTATAAGCTATCTTATCAACTCACTGCTGGTAGCAGGAAAACATTAAACTTTTCCGATCAAAAGTATAGTTATAGATACAAGATATTAAGATGTCCTACTGGGCACTTTCCTGCATTCAAATACAGAAAAAGGAAGAACCTTCCCAGTAATTTGAATTTTTTTGATCCTAATCATTATAAAAAGAACTGAAACTTAAACATATTTATAATCTTCATGAAGAAAATAGGATTTTTACGGTACCTTTTTATCCTTTCGCTGCTGACTTTTTCCTTTGCCTGTTCCAGACAAACTGATCAACCAGCCAGTAAGCAGACCATTCGGACCTTACCAGTTGTTAATGTGATGATGAAGGACACTGTACTTCATCATGAGTATGTGGCCGATATTCAGGCGATCCAAAATGTTGAAATGAGAGCTCGTGTGAGTGGTTTCCTGGATCGTGTTTATGTAGACGAAGGGCAAGAGGTGAAAAACGGGCAGCTACTTTTTAAAATTAATGATGAAGAGTACAAAGCCGAGCTAGCCAAAGCTAAAGCCAATCTCCAGAACGCCATCGCTGAAGCTAAAGCGGTAGAGTTGGAGGCCAAACGGCTCAAAGTACTGGTGGATAAAAATGTGGTGTCAGATACGGAACTGGAGGTGGCCAATGCTAAGCTGGAAGCAGCTAAAGCCCGAATTTCAGAAGCGCGTTCTGCCCAGTCTAATGCTTCTGTTCGCTTATCCTACACTAGCATCAGAGCACCTTTTGACGGTATTATTGACCGCATACCCCTTAAAACCGGCAGCTTGATTGACGAGGGCACACTCCTGACGACCGCATCAGACATCAGTGAGATCTTTGTATATTTTTATGTATCGGAATCTGAATATCTGCAGTATGTGAAGAATAAAATTAAAAAGGGTGATCAAAATAATCAGGTGAGTCTTGTACTGGCTGACGGTAGTGAATATCCCTATCCGGGCACGATTGAGACTATGGAGGGGGAATTCAAAGCCAGCACTGGCTCTATTGCCTTTCGGGCCCGTTTCCCCAACCCCGATAAAATCCTAAAGCACCGCGCTACCGGACGTATCCGTCTTTATAACCGTATTGAGAACGCTCTCTTTGTTCCACAGAAATCAGTGTTTGAAATTCAGGACAAAAATTATGTATATGTAGTGGATGCTAATAACAAAGTTAAGATGCGTAGTTTCAAACCCAAGATACGTTTTTCACACTTTTACATTGTAGAATCAGGACTTCAACCCGGTGATAAAATAGTGTACGAAGGTATTCAGAACCTACAAGAAGGTATGCAGATTAAACCTGAGCCGGTAGATTTGGATACCACTTTTGTCTATCAAGTTAACTCACAAGCCATCTAAAATATCTTTTCCAGAAGCATGTTTGACATTTTCATCCGCCGTCCGGTTCTGTCCATCGTTATTTCATTGCTTATTACCCTGCTGGGTATTCTCTCATTCTTTACACTTCCCGTAGCTCTTTTTCCGGATATTGCGCCACCTTCCGTGAAGGTGCGTGCTAAGTACCGGGGTGCTAACGCTGACGTGGTAGCCAATACCGTAGCGGCACCGCTTGAAAAAGCTATTAATGGGGTACCCGGCATGACCTACATGACCTCAGTATCCAGTAACCGAGGTACGGTGGTAATAAAAGTATTCTTTAAAAAGGGCATTGATCCCAACGTGGCTGCGGTTGAAGTACAAAACCGCGTATCTACTGTTGTTAATAATTTACCAGAAACCGTTGTGCAAGCTGGGGTGACTACTGAAAAAGAGGTAGAAGGACTACTGCTTTACATCAACGTAATGAGCGGAGATGCGTCGCTGGATGAAAAATTTATATACAATTTTACTGATCTTAATGTATTGCAGGAACTCCGGAGAGTAGAGGGGGTCGGTTTTGCTGAAATCCTCAGTACCAAAGATTACTCCATGCGCGTCTGGCTCAAGCCTGATCGTATGACTGCTTATGAGGTATCTACGGAAGAAGTTATCAAAGCCATAAACGAGCAAAACGTGGTAGCTGCACCCGGCATTGTGGGAATTAGTAACGATAAATTTCCGCAGATGCTGCAGTATGTTTTGCGTTATTCCGGTAAGTTCAATAAGCCAAAGCAATACGAGGATCTGGTCATCCGTGCTAGCGATGACGGGTCTATCCTTCGTCTCAAAGATGTAGCAGACGTGGAATTAGGTAACCTGAACTACGGTCGTATTTCCCGCACTGACGGACGTCCGGCAGCAGCGATTATGATTATTCAGCGGCCAGGTTCTAATGCCAGGGAAGTTATTCAAAGGGTGAAAGACAAGATGGTGGAACTGGAAGGTAGTACCTTTCCACCAGGTATGGAGTACAAAATTACTTACGACGTATCGCGTTTCTTGGATGCTTCTATTGAAGAGGTGATTCGCACCCTCATAGAAGCATTTATTTTAGTATTTCTGGTGGTTTTTATCTTTCTCCAAGACTGGAGGTCTACGCTGATACCCGCACTGGCGGTACCTGTAGCTCTCATCGGTACGCTGTTTTTCATGGAGCTGATGGGTTTCTCTATCAACCTGCTTACTCTATTTGCCCTGGTGCTGGCTATCGGTATTGTGGTAGATAACGCCATTGTGGTGGTGGAAGCTGTTCATGCCAAAATGGAGGAAAAAGGATATTCTGCCCGAAAGGCGACTTTCGCGGCGATGGATGAAATCGGCGGGGCTATTATCGCCATTACGCTGGTTATGTCTGCGGTTTTTGTCCCTGTAGCTTTCATGCCGGGAGCTGTCGGTATTTTCTACAAACAATTTTCTCTGACGCTGGCAGTTGCTATTGTCATTTCAGGTATAAATGCGCTCACGCTGACGCCTGCTCTTTGTGCCATGATCCTAAAAAATCAGCACGGCACTGAAAAGAAAAGTTGGCTTCAGCCTTTTTACGATCGCTTCAACAAAGCATATAATGCTTTTGCCGGTAAGTATAGCAGTATAATTGCCTTCCTCGCCTGGCGGCGAGGAATCACCATTGGTATGTTGGTTCTTTTTTTTGCAGGTACCTGGGGTATCAACCGTATCCTTCCCACTGGTTTTATACCAACTGAGGATCAGAGTATGTTTTACGTCAACGTGACCTCCCCGGCTGGTGCAACCGTAGATCGTACTAAGGAAGTATTGGAAGAGATTCAGATGATTACTTCTGATATTGATGCCATTAGTTCATTTTCTTCTCTGGCGGGGTATAGCCTTACCAATGGACTTTCCGGTGCGGCCTATGGTATGGGTATGGTTAACCTGAAAACCTGGGACAAGCGTGACGAAAGTATTCAGGAAGTAGTAGCCACTTTGCAAGATCGGATCTCTCACATTTCTGACGCTAAAGTGACCTTTGCACTGCCACCTACGGTACCGGGTTTTGGTAATTCCAGTGGATTTCAAATGAAACTCCTGGATCGTACTAACAGTGGAAATCTTCAGAAAATGTCTCAGATTACTGAAGACCTGATCCGTAAGCTGGCTGAAGCGCCAGAAATTAGCTTTGCCTACACGGACTTTGACCCCAATTTTCCTCAGTACCTGATCAACGTAGACCAAGATATGGCAGCCAAAAAAGGCATTACCATCAACAGGGCAATGGAAACGCTTCAAACCCTAGTAGGCGGTCTTTATACCTCAGACTTTGTTCGCTTCGGTCAGATGTATGATGTCATGATACAGGCTTCTCCTGAATATAGAGCCCAGCCAGAAGATGTGCTGAATCTTTTTGTTAAAAATGATCAGGGGGAAATGGTGCCTTACTCCACCTTTATTAACATGGAAAAGGTATACGGCCCTGAGCAATTGACCCGATTTAATATGTACACCTCAGCTACGGTAAAAGGTGAACCAACTGCTGGGTACAGTTCGGGAGATGCCATTGCCGCCATTGAAAGGGTAGCGGCTGAGACTTTACCCCGCGGATACGGTATTGATTGGTACGGTATGACCCGTCAGGAAGTTAATTCCGGGAACCAGGCTATTTTTATATTTATTGTCTGTCTAGTATTTGTCTACCTTTTGCTTTCTGCTCAGTACGAAAGTTTCCTGTTGCCACTCCCGGTAATTCTGTCACTGCCCGTGGGAATTTTCGGTTCCTTTCTGGCACTTGAGTTGGCGGGCCTGCAGAATAATATTTATGCTCAGGTCGCGCTGATCATGCTAATCGGTTTGCTGGGCAAAAACGCTATTCTTATCATTGAATTTGCGGTGCAGCGACAGCGTGCCGGTAATTCAGTGCTCAAGGCAGCCATTGAGGGATCGGTAGCCCGCCTTCGTCCTATCCTGATGACATCCTTTGCATTTATTGCAGGCCTTATCCCGCTATGTATCGCTACCGGGGCAGGGGCTCTTGGTAATCGCTCTATCGGAACTGCTGCGGCTGGGGGAATGCTCGTGGGTACCATTGTAGGGCTATTTCTGGTGCCAGGATTGTATGTACTGTTTGCCAGCATTGAAAACAGAAAGAAAAAGAGAGCCATGGCTCACAGCTGATCAGGCAGTTCTATTCGCTACACATCCTATTCACTAACAATTGCTATGTTTTTTAACAACAAAAACAACCTATTTGCGCTTTTCATCATTGGACTTGTAACTTTTTTCAGTAGCTGTAAAGTGGTTGAACCTCCGGCTATGCCAGACATGCCCGACCTTCCGGAGGCATTTCGTTCAAATACCAGTGACAAACAAAGTGCCGGTGATATTGCCTGGCGAGAGTACTTTGGTGATCCTTACCTGATAACGCTGATTGATACGGCTCTCAACAATAATTTTGACCTGAGAACCGCAGTACAACGGATTGAAATTGCCCGGGTGCAGTACGAACTCAGAAAAGGCATCATGTTACCTTCGGTAGATGCCCGACTGCGAGTACGTACTGGTGACCTTTATGACAATCTCTTTCGGGGAACAATCTACGGAGACCGAAACGTGATTCGCCAAACCCAAAACCACTTTTTGGGATTTGTGAGTACCTGGGAAGCAGACCTCTGGGGTAAACTTAAGAACAGAAAAAAAGCAGCTTACGCTCGTTTTATGGCAAGTGATAAAGCAAAACAGCTTATTGTGACCTCTATCGTTGGTGAAGTAGCTCGCATGTATTACGAATTGTTGGGCCTGGACCAAGAACTGGAGACCATCGAGAAAAATATTGAATTTCAGCAGATTGCGCTGGAACTGATTGAAATCCAAAAAATTGGCGGTAGAGCTACCGAACTGGCAGTGCAGCAGTTTGAAGCACAGTTACTGCGTACCCAGGGTTTGCGCTACGAAAAGATTCAAAGCATTAACGAAGTGGAAAATCAACTTAACATTCTGCTGGGTCGCTTTCCACAACCCATAGCAAGGGGAGAGTCCATACTTAAGCAGGAACTCCCGACAGTCGTCAGTGCTGGTCTTCCTTCTGACCTTCTCCTACGTCGACCCGACATCCGGCAGGCGGAGTTTGAACTAGTGGCCGCTGATGCCAGCCTGGAAGCTGCCCGGGCTGAATTTCTACCCTCACTGACCATGACTCCCTACCTGGGCTTCAATACCCGTAATATCCCGGCATTGTTCAATGCGCCGGAATCCCTGGTGTTTGGTATGCTGGGAGGTGTTACCGCTCCCATTTTCCAGCAGAATCAGATTCAGGGTCAGTACGATCAGTCGGTGGCTGAAAATCTTACTGCCTACTACAACTACCAGCAAAGCATCCAGACTGCTTTTCAGGAAGTGCTGACTAATCTGCAACGTTTAGAAAACCTGGAAAATACGTACGAATTCCGTAAGGAAGAAACCGAAGTACTGCTGAATGCAGTCAACACATCCAATGATCTTTTTGCTGCTGGTTTTGCCACTTATCTGGAGGTGATCACCGCGCAGGAAAGGGTACTGGAAGCAGAGTTGAGTCAGACTACCACCCGCAAAGAGCTTTTCCTGACATTGGTGGAACTGTACCGTTCTCTGGGTGGAGGCTGGCAAAACTAATACTCAACATGTTACTTGCTGATGTTGATTTCTTGAAGGGGACACTTTTTAACCTAACTAATTTTTATCATAAGCAAAGCTTGATCTGATGATCAATCTGGGATGTAACTACTATTATTAGTGTTAGGATTTGGATAAATATCAGCTTCCCATTTTGTCATTTAAATTATACTACCGTTAGAGAAAACTTAAAATGAAAGCAAAAATTGTTAGCAATGGGCATTAAACCCTGCATTGTATAACCGGAAGCTCAAAACAGAGCTTTGCAAGTACAGGTACCTTCCTTAAAAGCTAAAGTGGTACTGTTGTTATCAGTGTTGGCTCTGCGGGGTATTATCTATCCAATCTAAAACTTCCCCCATCGTGTCAGAAACAGTATATTTCGTAGAAATTCACACAAACTATTACTTTCACTATTGGCTACTTTTTAAATATTTAAACAACTCACTGTTAGTTGAGAGGATTACGGTTGTTTCGCTATTGAATGTTTTTTGGAACGTTTCCATAGACTTTAAAAAAGTATACAGTCTTTTTGACTGGCTGTTTTTATCGTAGGCGCTGGTATAGATGGCGGCGGCGGCGGCATCTGCCCTACCCTTAATTTCTTCGGCTTCTCTAAAAGCTTCTGATTGGATAGACTTCAGTTCTCTTTCCTTTTCCCCATTGATCCTGGAGGCTTCTCCCTGGCCTTCAGACCTAAACTTATCCGCAATTCTAAATCGCTCACTTTTCATCCGCTCGTAAACCTGGGTTCTTACCTCTTCTACGTAGTTAATGCGCTTAAACCTAAAATCCAGAACAACAATCCCCAGGTCCTCAGCCTGCAAACTAGCAGCTTGTTGAATGCTTTCCTGAATGCTATCGCGTCCCACATTGATTTCTACCAGACTATCTTCAACAATTTCGCTGATCGCGCCACTAGAAATAGGCGTTCGGTTACTGGTTCTAACTACTTCTTCCAGAAAATTTTTTGCGACAAAATTTCTCGTTTCTCCATCCAGAATGTCGTCCAGGCGGGATTGGGCACCTCTTTCGTTCGTTAAACGCTTGTAAAATTGTAAAGGATCTGTAATTTGCCATCTGGCATAGGTGTCTACAAAAATGAATTTCTTGTCTTTCGTTGGTACCTGGTTAGGGTCTCCATCCCATTCCAGGTAGCGTTTTTCAAAAAAATTAGCTTTCTGAATAAGCGGAATTTTAAATTGAATACCCGCTTCGGTAATAGCTTCACCTACCGGTTTGCCAAATTGTGTGATGACAACTTGTTGCTCTTCATTCACCACGTAAAACCCCTGAGCTATAACGGCTAAAATAACTGCTGAAGCGATTAATATGACTATTGTACTTTTTTTCATAATATTCTAATCTCAATAATTTACTGGACTACTTATTTCCACTTATGGACTGGGGTGTCACTTGTAGTAGAGGTAACACATTATTGCCCTTGTCGTCCATGATAATCTTATCTCCTAATTTTGGCATCACTTCCTGCATGGTTTCCAGGTAAATCCTGCTCTTGGTAACTTCTGGGGCTTTGATGTATTCTGAATAAAGATCATTGAAACGCGCTACTTCACCTCGCGAGTTATTCACTCGTTCGGTCGCATAACCCTCTGCTTTTTGAATAGTCTCCTCTGCTTGTCCACGAGCCTTAGGAATAACTTTATTATATTCGGATTTTGCTTGGTTTATGAGTGTTTCCTTTTCTTGTTGTGCCTCATTGACTGCGTTGAAAGCAGGCCTTACCGGCTCAGGAGGAGTCACATCTTGTAATACCACTTGTTCCACCCGGATGCCTAATTCATACTCATTTGATAAATCCTGGATAAGAACTTTTAATTTTCCTGAAATCTCAGAGCGTCCCACGGTAAGTATTTCGTTTACCGTGCGGTCTCCTACAATTTGTCTCATCCCGGCTTCGGCAATATCTCTTAAGGTATTGTCAGGGTCCCTCACCTTAAAAAGATAATTATACGGGTTATCAATCCTGTACTGGACTACCCATTCCACATCTGCTAAGTTTAAATCTCCCGTTAGCATTTTAGATTCTTCTTCGGCGCCTCTTTTTGTGAAGGTTGATTGCACGCCAACACTGGTGGTCCTGAAGCCGAATTCCTGCTTTTGTTGTCTTTCTACAGGTACTTTTTGTACGGTTTCTATCAAGAAGATTTTATAATTTAATCCGGGTTCAAGTGTCCTGTTATATTTCCCGAGGCGGGTGACCACCCCTACTTCTTCGGCCCCTACCTGAAAAAAGGTGCCAAAAATAACTATTAGTACTACTACCGCTACTGCAATGAGTCTTAGATTATTTGCTATTTTTTGAAAAAAACCTTTAACTTCATATTCATCTAAATTTGCCATGTTGTTCTATTGCTTATTCCTTAGTTATGCTCACTATATTAATTATATTAGTTGAGGAACTACTGAGGCATCCCTTTGTTCATTTCTGCCTTTAGTCGGTATCGCAAAAGAGGGTATTGTTTTACACCCTTTCACCGGCAGTGAATCAGAAGGGATAGCATGATTGAATTTAGAACCTAAATTCGTAAGCTTTACGTAAGAAAGAGTTTGAGTACTTTGATACCTCAAAAAGAAGATCAGAGTCTACTTTCAACAACAGATCACAGGCAATGCTTTTACATATTGTTTTTCATTCTTGTGCCCCCTTTAGATTTTTTAGTTTGTCCATTATCTCAAAAAATAACCCACTGCTGTTTCTTTTGTGATATGAAATTAGTAGCAGTTTTGATACGAACAGTACTGACCAAAAAATACATATTGAGTTATCTAGGCATGGTTTCACAAAATGATTGTTCAGATTCTCTTTCCAGGTTTTCAATATGTCCCTATGCTTTGCATATACCATAGCAATTACCTAATCCTAATCGGTATTATTCAGTAAAGCCCCTCTCCGCTTAGTGGTTTCTTGGAGGATTCAACTAACATGATCGTAATTTAATGCAGTAACAAAAGAGTAAAAATCCATTTGTGTATCAAATAAAAAAAGCACCCACAAGGTTTTACTCGTAAGTGCTTGATTATCAGTGTGCAACCGGAAGGAGTCGAACCCTCAACCTTCTGATCCGTAGTCAGACGCTCTATCCAATTGAGCTACGGTTGCGTTTTAGAATCGTAAACTTAATGAACCCCCTGATATTTGAAAACTGTTTACTCATTTTTTTCATTAAGAAAAGGGCTAAGCCCTCACAGATCTGGTTTAATGTTTCCGATTTATATTCCGGTTAAGGAATAGCCTTAGGTCACCTCTCTCAATACCGCGCAGGAAGTGATTATTGTGCTTCGTAGCAAAGGTGAGCGACAAGCTCAGGTTCCCTGGTGCCCGTGTATCTTTGAGCTTCAGGCCGTGTTCCACCAGGTTTCCCTCCTTAAGGCTGGTGTAAGGGTATTTGGCAGATTTAATGTTATCTTTTTGTGCTTATTCCAGGTGGCTTCCAGCTGTTGCTAGGTTTATGTTTTTTGATCTTCCGTGGTCAAATAATAGGAATCCTTAATGTATGCTAACCGCGTAAGGTAAACTGCTTATACACGCTTAATAAGCTATTTATACAGATAAATCACAATCGTATTAACAGTATACTGTTTGATGACCAAGTTTGGCGGTTTACATCACGTCACGTTTTTTGTTTTTAGTTTCATGATCACTCTGGTTGCGATCAGACTCTTCAATCTGTTCAATCTCCTTATCTACTTCTTGCCAGTAGCTACTGGCAAAATCCTCATAGGGTTCTATCTCTTTCCCGCTAAGCACCAGGACCAGCGTCATAGCAATACTGGTTATGAGTATCATGAACAGAAGTACTCCGGCATTGAATTCAGGATTTTGTAAGGACTCGGGTATCGCAAAAAATAGCAGAATCGTAATCAGTCCCCTCGGTGCGATGAATAGCATCGGCATGATCTCTCTTTTCAGAAACAGCTTGAGTAGAAGGAACCGCAGGCTGTAGACGATGGCAAGCAGTATTAGACTCACCAGAGTAACCATCAGGTTGAAGATACTCGATAGTGTGATGGTCATACCGAAAATGACAAAGAAAAAAGTGCGCACCACAAAAGCAGACTCCATGGTTACTAGCCGGAAGTTATGCAGCACGCTATTGACAGACCGACTATTCAGCAATCCTCTCAGGGGCCCAAAGAAAAATAGCTTACTGTTGTTGAGTATCAGTCCAAAAATGAGGATGATAATTAATGAGGAGAGGTGAAATAACTTACCAATTGAATAGAGCAGCAGAAGGACAGAAATCAGCAAGAACAGCTTCACACGGGTTTCCATCTTCTGAAAAATAAAGACCAAACCGTAGCTGATAACGACTGATAAGGTAACGGTAATGATGATGTTGCTTAATACGTCCCAAAAAATGACGGTTGTATCACTGATTTCTGCATTTTCCAATAAAAAGTAGAACAGCATAATTCCCAAAATGTCCGAAAATGTAGCTTCATAGACCATGAACTCTTTCTTGTGTTCGTCCAGGCCTCCTACACTGGGGATTACAATGGCGCTACTCATGATGGACAGGGGTACAGCATAGACAATGGCTTTGAAAAAGTCATCAAAAAAGAAATATTGTAGCACGTAGGCAGAAGCGATCGTTCCGACTCCCAGGGCCAGGAGTGCTACGAAAAAAGACTTCCAGATGATGGGCCATTTCTCTTGCGTCAATTCCAGATCCAGAGCGGCCTCCAAAACGATCATTGTCAGCCCGATAATGCCCAGCACTTCCAGAATGGTGATCAGGTACTCACCGGTAAATATACCAAATTGGTCGGATGCCCACTTAAGCCCCAGGCCCAGCAGGATCAGCATAAGCACAGAAGGAATATTTGTGCGTTTTGCAATTACATTAAAAAGATATGAAAATATAATGATAAGCGATGTGGCGATAACCGCCACGTAAGCATTAAATTCGGTCATATAAATGCTTTACCTTGTTTGTCAGAACTAACATCACAAACGCAAAGTTTGTCCTATAGTTATGACCTTGGCGTAAATACTAGCATGCCCAAATGTCAGCTCTTGTGCTGCTTGATATATGTCTTGTAAGTACAATTTTACTTACTCAGTAGCTATGATTTTTACCAAATCATCATTGACTACTCCTTCGTAACTGATCAGACCAAAACTGTTACTTTTGTAGTCCCAGTTGGCGAAGGCGATACCGTTTTTTTCAAAAATATCTACCATGTCACGGTACCATTGCAGTCGGGCATCTCGGGGAGCACTTTCTATCCCCCCCCACTCGCCACAGTAGAGGGGCAAACCAGTCTGTTGGACTACTGCCAATGGC
>CAZZGE010000153.1:0-11296 GCA_964653665.1 uncultured Porifericola sp.
AGATAGCTTATACATAAATGTTGAAAAATCCGGGAAATAAATCCTAAAGCTTAATGAAAACACTCCGCCCCAGCGGAATACATTTTTAGGATTACAATGAAAAATGAAAGAAGTAAGTAAAATCAAAGTCATAAGTGACCGGGAAAATAAAAATTATTATTTGGAAACTCGTTTAAACTTTTAAATCCAATATTAAAGCGATTAATTTAATACAAAAATTTGAATAATAAAACGAAATAAAGGAAAAATTGACATAATTTGACAAGATATTACATAACTTTGACAAAAGCTTGCTCTTAAAGTCAACAAAATTTTTTGCAAAAACTTATCAATATATTAAAAAACCACCCTCTGCTGCATTGAATCTTGCAGAGAATGAAAGGTACACGATCACTGTATGAAAAATCTTATTTTGCCCTAATCTTTGTAGATGATATTTTCTTTGAAAATTACCAGCTTTTGTTACTTATATTTGATACGCACTACAACTCAATGCAAACAGTGTATCCTTTTTCCATTAAAATTAACCGTAGTAATCTAGGTTCACCGAATGAGCCGGTTTGAGAGGATTTCGTACTGCAGGAGTAAAGCCGTGTAGTAAGCTTCTGATGTATAGCGCGATTGCAAAAAACGACGCTGGCCTAGTATTTTTTTGACTAACAGTGAATGCCCTGACCAGGGGTTGGCATGAAACCAGTAAAAATTTTCTTTATCCTGTTCGCTAACTGCTCCTGCCGCTATCGCCTCAGGCAGCACTATCCCCAGGCGAAGCAGAGAGATTTGTAAAACAACCTTTTCCATAGCGTTTTGAGTAGCCTTGTATCGGCCTTTCAAGTCTTGGATGAGCATTGGCGTCAATTCGTTTAACAAAGGATGGTCTATCTGTGTTCGCAAGCGGACCAAATGGTAAAGGATAACCGCGCTTTTTTGGTAATGTGGTGAAAGAATCCGAGGATACTTCATGTGTAAACCCTTCTTAACTGTATGGTTAATGAAGCTGATTGTGTGTTTTTCATGCTCATCAAAGGGTAGATTTTTATCATGCACAAACAGTAGCGCGTTCGTCATCACGCAAAGGTCTAAATCCTGCTTCATCTTCTTAGCGAACCAGGTACGGTATGCCGCAACGCCCCGGTATCCACGAAAAGCACTCCGCACCGGCCGATCATCAACCTGATCGGCCATCATCTTTCGGACAGCCTGGTTCACGCTATCCGAGCTAGGCAGTGTCATGTAAATAAGGCTGGTATCATCCAGATCATCTGCCAAACGAAATTTTTTCATTTTGGACCAAAGCTTTCGGTTAGGAAATGGCTGCTCAAAAGGATGTACCTGCCAAAAATTATAGCTCGGCTCTCCGTTGCGGTTGCTGTAAAACGGATAGTTTGCCTGCGCGCTTTGTATAATACTATCAGAAAGTTTTCTTTCATCCTCTGTAAAAAAAGGATACAGTTGCTGAAGCGTGTACACTGTCAGCGCTGTAAAAAAAATATTGTTATCATCACGAGCCTTGCCCCCTGCCCCCCATCGCAAGCTAGGAAACATACCATCCCGATAAAAAGCATCCCCCTGACACTGCAAAGCAGCGATTTTCTTCAGCAAGGGACTAACCTGGGCGGAAGAAATCATCGGAAGGAACAAACCCACAACTAACAGTGCTTTACAGCCGAACAAGCGTCCCTTTCCGCGAAACTCAGAAACTTGAATTGAAATAACTTTGAGATAAAAAGTAGCCAAAACCTAAGCTTTATCAGGGTTCGGAATGGTTCATGGAAGGCAAATAACCAAGCGACTGAAAAAACGCATCCGTCACCTGCAATGTCCTCCAAAAGTATTTCCCTTCTTCTCTTCCTAGGTTAAAGAAACCATGGCTTTGTCCTGCATAAGTAAATACCTGATTGGGCACTTTCAGTGCATCTAGCTTTGCTTCCAGTGCAAGGATATTTTTTAGAGGCACGGTTGTATCGTCTTCGCCATGAAAAATCAGTACAGATGGCATATCAGAGCTTAGCTGGTGGTATGGCGAAAGACGAAGAGTATCCCTGCCAACTCGTGTAGCTCCGAAGCCCGCCGACGTAGTATTGACAACTGGGTTGTAGAGAACCAGCGCCTGTGGCCTGGGGCCGAAACCTTGATCATCACCAGGATCGTCAAATTCGCCCAGGGTTGCCGTACCCAAGGCCAGGTGGCCACCTGCCGACCCGCCTCCTGCCGCCAGACGTGCTGTATCCACACCTAGTTCTTGCGCATGCTGCTTCACATATCGCATAGCAGAACGTGCATCCGCAACCGCCTTCTGTGGCGGCGTACCATGTTTTCCAAAAATCCGATAATCCGGGGCAATGGCGATCATACCCCTGGAAGCCAGATACTTGCTATGATGAGAAAAATGCTGCCGACTGCCGCCCGTCCATCCTCCTCCAAAGAAGAAAACCACGGCTGGTAATTGATTTCCTTCGTAATTTTTTGGATAATAAATATCCATTGTTAATGTGTCTTCAGGAGTTATCTTATAAATCTGATTTTTAAGACGATAGTGAGTAGTATCTGCTGTCTGACCAAGACCGAAAAATGGTGATAACAGAAAAAATATAGCGCAAACTATGTGAAAATGGTAACTGCTTAAATTCATCCTAAATAGAATTAAAAATTTTACTATCTGCCATTTTGAATATAAATTGCTGCAGTATATAAAATTTAGGGGAATCATCGTTAAATCTGCATGAGGCAGTTGCTTCCTGAAGCGACGCAACCTAGTTTTTTAATAATCAAGATCACTAAAACTTTTACAAGCATGGCTTTTGACATTGACATGATCAAAGACGTGTACGCCCAAATGGGTGACCGTATCAACAAAGTAAGAAACATAGTAGGTCGTCCGTTGACCTTCACTGAAAAAATATTGTATGGACATCTTTATCAGGGTGATCCCACCCAGACCTACACCCGGGGTAAAGATTACGTAGACTTCCAGCCGGATCGGGTAGCCATGCAGGACGCTACTGCCCAGATGGCTCTCCTACAGTTCATGCAGGCCGGAAAAGAGCAGGTATCTGTTCCTTCTACAGTGCACTGCGATCACCTGATACAGGCCAAAGTAGGTGCTAAAGAAGATCTGGATACTGCAATCAATACTAACAAAGAGGTATTTGATTTCCTTTCCTCAGTCTCCAACAAGTATGGTATAGGTTTCTGGAAACCGGGTGCAGGTATCATACACCAGGTAGTGTTGGAAAACTATGCTTTCCCCGGTGGTATGATGATCGGTACCGATTCGCATACTCCTAACGCCGGGGGATTGGGTATGATCGCCATTGGTGTCGGAGGAGCCGATGCAGTAGACGTGATGGCAGGCATGCCCTGGGAACTCAAGTTTCCCAAGCTCATTGGTGTGAAACTCACCGGCAGAATGAGCGGCTGGACCTCGGCTAAGGATGTAATCCTGAAAGTAGCCGGAATCCTTACAGTGAAAGGAGGAACCGGTGCAATTGTAGAATACTTTGGTGACGGTGCTGATGCCCTCTCCTGTACCGGTAAGGGCACCATCTGTAACATGGGAGCTGAAATCGGAGCCACAACATCTTTGTTTCACTACAGCAGCAAGATGAAGGATTACCTGGAATCTACTGACCGGGCAGATGTGGCAGCCGAGGTTGAAAAGGTAGCTGAACACCTACGGGCTGATCCCGAAGTATTTGATGCTCCAGAAAAGTACTACGATCAGGTGATAGAAATTAATCTGGATGAGCTGGAGCCTCATGTCAACGGGCCTTTCACCCCTGACCTGGCCTGGCCTATTTCTAAACTCTCTGAAGCTGTCAAAAAACACGGATGGCCCGACGAGGTAGAGGTAGGTTTGATTGGTTCTTGTACTAATTCTTCTTATGAAGATTTAACAAGGGCCGCCTCAGTAGCTGAACAGGCTACCCAGAAAAAGATCAAGGCGAAATCGGAGTACACCATTACTCCTGGTTCAGAGCAGGTACGCTTTACGGCTGAGCGCGATGGACTGCTGAATAAATTTGAGGAAATGGGAGGTGTCGTTTTGGCCAATGCTTGCGGCCCCTGTATCGGCCAGTGGGCGCGTCATTCCGATGATCCGGACAAGAAAAACTCCATCGTCACCTCTTTTAACCGAAACTTCGCTAAGCGAAACGACGGAAATCCTAACACCCACTCATTCGTAACTTCTCCTGAACTCACCACGGCTCTGGCCATTGCTGGAAGTCTGTCTTTCAATCCACTCAAAGACAAGCTCGAGAACGAAGACGGTGAGGAAGTGATGCTGGATGAGCCGGTAGGAATAGAGTTACCGACCCAAGGGTTTGCGGTTGGAGATGCTGGATACCAGCCTCCCGCTGAGGATGGAAGCAGCGTAGACGTCGTCGTTAAAGATGACTCTGACCGCCTCCAAATTCTCACACCTTTCAACGCCTGGGACGGTGGAAACATCAAGGGAATGAAGCTGTTATTAAAAGCATTTGGTAAATGTACGACAGACCACATTTCTATGGCTGGCCCCTGGTTGCGCTACCGTGATCACCTGGATAACATTTCAAATAATTGCTTTATCGGGGCCGTCAACGCTTATAACAAAGAGGCTAATCAGGTCAAAAACCAGCTGACCGGCGAATACGGTGCTGTACCCGATACTGCCCGAGCTTACAAAGCCAAAGAAATTCCTACTATTGTAGTGGGTGACGAAAACTATGGCGAGGGTTCATCTCGTGAGCATGCTGCCATGGAGCCTCGTCACTTGGGAGTACGGGTTGTACTGGTAAAGTCTTTTGCCCGTATTCACGAGACCAACCTAAAGAAGCAGGGTATGCTGGCGCTTACCTTTGACGACCCTTCAGACTACGATAAAGTTCAGGAAGATGATACAGTGGAAACCGTAGATCTGGATCGGTTTGCTCCCGATAAACAGGTGACCCTGAAGTTTATCCACGCTGATGGTTCAGAAGACTTGGTCAAAACGAACCACACCTATAATGAAAATCAGATCAAGTGGTTCAAGCAGGGGTCTGCCCTTAACCTGATCCGCAAGTTGGAAGGTAAGACCTAATAATCCATAATTCACTACAGAAGAACGAACTCCAACCTGAAATGATCGGGTGGGAGTTTTTTTTATCATTGATACCTGTATAGTTTGTGCTACTGTAAAGGAAAAGAGTATTTACGCTAGCCAGATTAGACAGTGTTTTTAACTGACCATGCCCATTATGCTACTTCGTGAATTTTCATACAGTAACTTTGTGAAATATCAGTGAAAGCTTCACTTTAGGTCTTCCAGGTTAACCTCTTGATTATGCATAAAATTATCACAATGTTTATCACTGCTTCTATTCTTCATGCCTGTAGTCAAAGCGATCAGGAACAAAAACTGGCGGAAAGTAATGGTTTCCCTCCTGTTGCTCAGGCCGAAGTAGTAAGCTTATTCAATGGCGAGGACTTAAGCGGTTGGCACATAGACGTGCCGAAAATGGATAAGGACCCTGATGCGCGGAATCCATTCATCGTTCGGAACAGTATGCTGGTAAGCCTGGGCATCCCGGGAGGCCACCTGATTACCGATCAAAAGTATAGTGATTACCGGCTGGAAGTAGAGTACAGATTTCTAAACGAACCCGGTAACTGTGGTGTATTGGTTCATGCCTCTACGCCACGGTCCTTATATGATATGTTTCCCCAGTCCATTGAAGTACAGATGATGCACGAACACGCGGGCGATTTCTGGTGCATCGTAGAAGATATTAAGGTAGACGACATGGAAGCCCGTCGCGGTCCGCCCGAAGAGTGGGGCATTACCGAAGGCCAGAAGCGCCGTATCCTCAATCTAACCGATGGTTCTGAAAAACCTTTAGGAGAATGGAACCGCATGGTCATAAAAACCCTGGGAGACGAAATCAAAGTATGGGTCAATGGCGATTTGGTGAACCACGGCTATGATGCTACTGCACGTTCCGGTCAAATTGCTGTACAGGCTGAAGGTGCTGAAGTAGAATTCAGAAAGTTAATGCTGTCCCCCATCACTCAACTATCACCCTGAGTTACATGAGTGCATCAGAGCGTGAGACTTTGATTTTTTGCTAACCTTTCCTTTATGAATAAAATAAAGAACAAGTGGAAAATATGGATAGACACAGGCGGTACTTTTACTGATTGTCTGGCCTTCAATCCAAAAGGTGAGCTGAAAAGAATCAAGATACTCAGCAGTAGTGCGCTGCGAGGAAAAATCTTAGAAGTTATTGGTGAGCGTCACCTCAAGGTCTCTACCCGCTGGCCGGTGGATCAGGACATATTCAAAGGGTATGAGTTACGCCTTCCCGGCCAATCGCATTTGAAACTTTTGGTAAATAGCTACGACCCACTTAGTAAAACCATAGAGCTAAGCCAGTTCCCATCCGGGATAGAGCTTGAAAAGCAGGACTTTGAAATCAACGCCGGAGAGGAAGCCCCAATACTGGCCGCCCGGATAGCAACACAAACCCCTTTATTAGATAAATTACCTCCCATAGAAATGCGCTTGGGCTCTACCCGGGGCACAAATGCTTTGCTGGAGCGCAAAGGGGCAAAAACGGTACTGCTAGTCACCCAAGGCTTTCGGGATCTGTTAACAATTGATACGCAACAGCGACCTTACATCTTTGCGCTTAACATACAGAAACCAGCCCCATTATACAGTGAGGTCATAGAAGTCAAAGAAAGGATGGATGCGTCAGGCAAAGTGCTGGTTTCGCTTACTGAGGATGAAATCCACCGCATCCTACAAGTACTATCAGCATATGAAGCGGAAACTGTCGCTATAGCCCTGATGCACGGATACCTCAATAACACCCACGAACAACAGCTAGCACAGGCCATCCGGAAAGCAGGCTTTCAATATGTCTCCTGTTCGGCTGAGCTGGCACCTGCCATCAAAATTCTTCCCAGGGCCAAAACGGCGCTGATCAACGCATACCTTTCTCCAGTGGTAGGTGATTATCTGGCGGCTGTCAGAAATTGTCTACCGGATAGCTCCCTAAAGGTGATGACCAGTGCCGGAGGGCTGGTAGATGCAGCACTGTACCAGCCTAAGGACAGCTTGCTGAGCGGGCCTGCCGGTGGCGTAGTGGGTGCGGCCAGTATCTGCAGATTAGCCAGATATACCCAAGCGGACATTCGCAAAATTCTGGCATTTGACATGGGCGGTACCAGTACAGATGTTTCCCGCTACGACGGAGCGTATGATTATCGTTTTGAGACTCAGGTAGGCGATATTCAACTTTACAGCCCTACTCTGGCGATAGAGACAGTCGCTGCAGGTGGCGGGTCATGCTGCTATTTTGATGGCCATAAGCTATCGGTAGGTCCAGAAAGTGCCGGAGCAAGCCCGGGACCAGCCTGTTACGGATTTGGAGGCCCGCTTACCCTTACCGATGTCAACCTGCTGCTGGGTCGCATCAGTAAGGTTCGCTTTGGAATACCGATCACGCTGGAAAAAGCTCGCCACCAACTTCAGAAGCTCAAAGAAGAAATGGAAGGAGCCAGCGGAAAGACTTACACTGACGAAGAAATCCTGACCGGTCTACTAACGATTGCCAATGAAAAAATGACGGATGCCATCCGAAAGATATCCGTTAGAAAAGGCTACGACCCTGGTGAATACGCATTGCTCGCTTTTGGCGGTGCGGGCGGTCAGCATGGTTGTAAACTGGCCGAAATACTCAATATTGAGCAAGTCATCATTCCCTATGATGCCGGACTCCTTAGTGCTTATGGTATGGGACAGGCCCCTGTAGAACGTATTACACAAAAGCAAATACTCAGGCCTTTGGAAGAGGTGGCATCCGAACTTAATACTGTAAAAGTAACACTACAAAATCAGGCCCTCAACGCCCTTCAGCAGGAAGGCTACGACGAAGATCAAACGCAGGTCAACTTTGTTAAACTCATGCTGCGTTTTGCAGGACAGGAAAGTAGTCTGGAAATAGACTACGCACCCGGTGAAAATATCTACCAAGCTTTTCGCAAGGCATATACCCAATTATACGGCCACTGGCTGGAAGATCAACCGGTTGAAGTAGAATCCATGCGTCTGTCTGCATCTACCATTGTTGCAGCCCCCAAGAGAATCGTAGATGACCTAAAACAGTATTTACCTAATGCATCAGCCAGCCAGCCTTGCTGGGTGAATGATCATTGGGAAGACGTTCCCGTTTACCTGTGGGAAGAAATGGAAGCCGGAGCCCAGGTTCGTGGGCCTGCCCTGGTCGTCAGCGATAATTGTACAATCACCGTTGATCCGGGCTGGAGCTTCTTGTTGGATCACTACAACAACGCGATTCTCAATCACCGGAGGGAGGCGCATCAACAGCAAACCAACCAGCCGGAGGCAGTACAACTGGAACTGTTTACCAATCGGTTTACAGCCATTGCTCAGGAAATGGGTGCGTTACTGGAGCGCACTTCTTTCTCGGTCAACGTCAAAGAGCGGCTGGATTTCTCATGTGCCCTGCTGGATGCCCAGGGTAAGCTGGTGGTGAATGCGCCCCATATTCCAGTACATCTGGGCAGCATGGGGCTGTGCGTCCGCAGTGTGGAAAAGCAACTTACCATGAAAGAAGGGGACGTCGTCATTACTAACCATCCTGGTTTTGGTGGGTCACACTTACCCGACATCACGTTGATCAGTCCAGTATTTTACGAGGGGCAGCTGATGGGCTACGTAGCCAACCGGGCTCACCATGCCGAGCTGGGAGGAAAACAGCCCGGATCTATGCCTCCGGATGCTCAGAATTTACAGGAAGAGGGCGTGGTGATCGCTCCTACTTACCTCATCCGCAAAGGAGAGGCGCGCTGGGATGTCATCCGAGAGCTTCTCACTCAGGGCCCCTACCCCAGCCGATCACCTGAAGAAAATATCGCTGATCTTAACGGGGCACTTGCTTCCATTCGTTTTGGGATAGCTGCACTCACAAAGCTCAGTGCTGTGCAGGGACCCGACAAGGTGCGGCGCTATATGCAAAAACTCAAAGACTACGCCCATAACTGCATACAGGACGGACTGTCTCATCTGGAAACGGGTGTTTATGAAGCAACTGAATCACTGGATGATGGCACACCTATACAGCTAAAAATTGATCTTAAGCCCCAAAAGGTTGATATCAACCTATCGGGTAGTGGTCAAGCACACCCGGCCAACCTCAATGCTACTCTGGCCATCGTCAACTCTGCTGTTCTGTACGTGTTGCGCCTGCTGATTTCTCAGGAAATCCCGCTCAATGAGGGACTAATGAAGAGCGTACACCTTACCGTTCCTGCCAACTCTTTTCTCAATCCTCATTTTTCGGATGATCCTGCAGCCTGCCCCGCTGTGGTTGGAGGCAATACCGAGTCCAGTCAGCGGCTGGTAGACACGCTGATCAAAGCGCTGGACATGGCAGCCTGTAGCCAGGGAACTATGAATAATCTGCTCTTCGGCAACGAACGGTTTGGGTACTACGAGACTATTGGCGGAGGCAGTGGTGCCGGTAATGGTTTTTACGGAGCCGATGCCGTACACCAGCATATGACCAATACCCGCATCACAGATCCGGAGGTACTGGAGTTTCGCTATCCCGTACGGCTGCAGCGGTTTTCTATCCGTCAGAGTTCCGGGGGTAAAGGTAAATGGGTAGGTGGCGACGGTATCATCCGGGAGTTACTCTTTCTGGAAGACGTGTCACTTACGCTGCTTTCTCAACACCGCCAGCAAGCTCCTTACGGCATGCAGGGAGGATTTGACGGACTTTGTGGTGAGCAGTACATACTTCGTCAAGACGGACAAAAGGAAGCCATGAGTGGAATCTTTCAGACCCATATGGAGGCAGGCGAAAGCATCGTGATTGCTACGCCGGGTGGGGGCGGTTTCGGAAAGGACTAAATTTCAGCGTGGTATCCCTGCTGATCTCGGTAAATCAGAGAGGAATCAAAGTTGCGGAATATTTCCAACCCCAGGGCTTCGGCGTTTTCCAGAGCCTGTATTACTTTTGCGACGGCCTCCTGCTGGCGAAACTGTAGCTCTTGGGCAGATATTTCGCTTTCGTTCTTTAGTCGCAGGGTGCCCTCAGACATCTCAAACAACTCCCAGCAAATCCCTTTCTCAGGTTTTCTTTTGTTAAAAAAAGATACCATCCTGACGTAGGTCTCTAGTTCTTCATTAGGGTTGATAGTAGATGCCAGACCGAAACTATCCGTATCAGACGGGGAATTCTTTGCTGTAAAATGTTTCCTCACTGAATCTACGTCTTCTATTGCACAACGTAGATCTTTAATACTTTCCAAACGGCCAATGTCCAGTGCCTGATAACTTTGGTTTACCAATGTGAGTAGGTCAAAAGCGTCTTGTGTCTGACGTGTTTCCTGATCTTTACCCCGATCAGTTACTAAAAATTCGTTAACCTCTTCCATTTTGTCACATTAAAGAATACCATCATATCAAATCTACTAAACTTATTACAATAAGCCCTGTGATGGATATTAAGAAAATGTGAAATTATCTTAGTTTCATACCAGACATTTCGGCAGAATAGCCGAAGTGTTCATAGGTTTTTTACATAAATTTTACAAAAGCTACTATTTTTATTTATACCGATTTCGCTATGCTGTACCTCATGCATATACTTTCAAAATATCTGACCACTTAGAGGTGTAATTCGGTGACAAATGCTTTTGCTGCGTCTCTCCCTGTTTCTGGAAGCCCATGGCCGCTGTACGCACCTTGAATCTTCCCAGTTTTTCGTTGATTTCATCCATTGCCTGCATGGCCCTGATCGCCTTCTTACGGTCTGCCTGATCAAAAAGATCCTGTTGACAGTCATAGGCGGGTACCAGTCCTCCTATCAGCACACCAGCTTTTTTGTAGGCAAACCCCTCACGATAGATCATCTCCAGTGCCTGAAAGGCATAGCGTAATATCTCCGGCGTGTAATCAGTAGGTACTGGCATTTGCAGTGTACGGGCATTGCTGTATTGCATGGCATTTTTACTGAAACGATTTGTACGCACAAAGACTGTAACGAACTGTGCACAGCTTCGCTGTTTTCTAAGTTTCTCCCCGGCCCGGCTAATGTAAGTAGCGACGGCTTCTTTCAGCGCACTCAGTGTAGTTAATGGTTTTACAAAAGAGCGAGAAGAGCCGATCATCTTTTTGGGAGGGTTGAGCGTTTCCAGCGGCAGACAGCTAATCCCTCTTAGTTCCATGTGCAACCGCTGGCCTACGACGCTCATATGCTGCTTGACCCAGTTTTCTTCTGCCTGCCGAAATTGCCAGGCG
>CAZZGE010000154.1:0-11128 GCA_964653665.1 uncultured Porifericola sp.
CAGATCGTGTTTGAAAAACTTAAAAAATTTAACCGTGATTATTATCTGGATTTTGAAAAAGAGGTCAATGAGATGCTGAAACATCTGCAAAGCTTTCCGCCCTCGGCAAAGCTAATGGGTGAATATAGGCTTCCTAAGCGTTGGGAAATTTAGGAAGCACGGCTACTGCTGTTTCGCCTTGTTTTTATTTCTTCGGCAACGCTCGCTACAATATACGACATTGGCCCAGTTCTTTTCCCATTTCTTTCGCCAACTAAAGGGTAATCCACAAACGGGACATACTTTGGTAGGCAAATCGCTTTTTTTCTTCATTTCTGATAGTGTTACAGTTCTTGGTGTTAAAGTGTTACAGTTGGATAGTATTTAAGACCATTACACTTTAACACTACCGGATTATAACACGAATTCACCCTAAACCATCCTGTCCCGGGTGGTATGTTTGGCGATGATACGATCGCCTTCCAACTTTACATTTTCTTCACCCATCATCTTCCATAGCTGATCCCGTGAGTGTCTTCCACTTTCCTTGAGATCAATGATGGGAGCCGGATAATCTTCTCCCAACTGGCACTGATACATCTGTTGCTCAATGGCAGTCATTTTCCAAGGCTGATGCACGAAAGCCTCTGGCAAATGGGCTATCTCAGGCACCCATGTTTTTATAAATTCCGCCTGTGGATCATGACTGAGTGATTGCTTCACCGGGTTATAGATACGAATGGTGTGTATGCCTGTGGTGCCGGCCTGCATTTGAAATTGGGGGAAGTGAATACCCGGCTCAAAATCCAGAAACTGCTGAGCCAAATGGGTGGCACCTTTTTTCCACGGTTGCCATAAATGATGTGTCAGGAAAGAAACCAGCATGGCCCGCATCCGAAAGTTGAGGTAGCCAGTAGTATTGACACAGCGCATGGCAGCATCAACGAGCGGATAACCAGTTTTTCCGTTTTTCCATGCCTGAAGGTATGCCTCATTGGGCTCACTCCTGAGATTATCGTACGCCTGGTTGAAGTTTTCAAACTCAATGCGGCACTCCATCTCAAACTTCTGAATAAAGTGACAATGCCAGCGTAAGCGGGAAGCAAAATTGTTAATCTCTCTTTTGTGGGATACCCATTTTTTAAATGCCTCAGAGGCTTGATACACCTGCCGAACCGAAAGATTACCCCAGGCGATGTAAGGTGATAGCCGGCTACAGCTTTTGCGACTGAGCACAGGCTTAGCAATGTGCTTGTTGTACTGCTTGACCCTTTGTTTCAGAAACGAGGTAAGGTACCGTAGTGCATACTGGCTACCTCCAGGTTGAAAATTTTCGTCGCGAATTGTAATCGTGCGATGTAGGGGCGGCCCTTTCACCTGATCGTAAAAATCTTTGGACAAGTTAAAAGGACGGAGCTTTCTTAGCTTGACATTATCTTCAGACTGCTGCATAAATTCGTGCCAGCCTTCGCGCCACTCATCACGATTTTTGAGTCCCCGGATTACTCCATTGTTTTGGTACTCATGCCAGCGTATGTTGGCTTCTTGGCAAAAAGCAGCTACGGCCTTGTCCCTTTTATAAGTCACTGCCAGGCCACTTTCCTGGTATGAATAAAGATTGTTAATTCTAAAACGGTGATGTATTGTCTGTAAAACAAACAGTACTTCCCGATGAAAGAGGTACAGTTTTACCTGGTGGTCAGTCAACAATTGCTGCATTTCTTCAACAGACTCATACATAAAACGCCAGTGGCGTACGCTACTTTCGTCAGCCAGCATAAGAGAAGGCTCAAAAAATGCTATAAGAAGCGTAGGACGACCATTTTTGATAGCATGGTGTAAAGGAGCGTGATCACTGAGACGCAGATCACGTTTGAACCAGATTACGTTAATCCCCTGTATCTCCACGGCAGAAAAACATCCGAAATCCGGCTAATGTTCAGTAAGTTGAAAGTTTACGGTTACAGCATTTACTCAAACAGCAGGTAAAGCGTGACTGTGTTGGTAGCCAGACTCTTTATAGGGGCTCCGTAAGGATTTTCCCGTTCATTTTTCATGTTTAGCAGTCCACGGGAAAAGCGAATTTCAGGAGCGAATTTAAAAAGTGGAAAATAGACATCCAGCCCGAATCCTGCCTGCAATGTCAAATTAGTACCGTTGACAAGCAGCTTATCTGAGTCGTCTTGCTCTTCCTTTTTACCGGTGGCTTCAATTCCCGGTTCTATTCCCCCGATTAGATACATACGCGTATTACCGCGGCGTACGGATTTATATTTGAAGAGCACCGGGAATTCCACAAACGTAGTCTCTACCAATTGTTCGTCAATTAAAGACTGTCCGTCTTGGACGTAATTATAGTCTACCCGGTTTTCGTAAAAGACAACTTCAGGTGTTATTCTTAGATCCAAAAAATCTGCCAACCTAAAATTGGCGATCAATCCCAATGAAAACCCGAAAGAATTCTGCGGCATGACCGAATGCAGTGAATCAAACGCTGGCGAGGGGAAATTATCTGCATATTTCATCCGGTAACCGGAAGAGTGAACTCCAATTGAGAAACCATAATGCAACCAACGACTGTCGTAATTAGGAAGGTTATCTCGGGTATTTCTTTGAGCCTGTACATTGCCCAGACACAGCACGAATGCCAGAAATAAAAAGATTATTTCTTTCCAGTGTAGATAGAACTGATGCCAAATGTGAGTGTCTTGCATGTCGTTTCGTGATAACCTATCTTTTGCAATACTTTCAAGAAGTCATTTCCGTCCGGAAAGGCCTGTACCGATTCAGGCAGGTAGGTATACGCTGATTGATCTTTGGAAATCATCCTACCGACCAGGGGCAAGACAGATTTAAAGTAAAAGTTGTATAGCTGCCTCAAGGGAAAAACAGTGGGTCGAGAAAACTCCAGTACCACTACTTTTCCACCTGGCTTTAGAACACGGTACATATCAGCTAAACCCTGTTCCAGGTCTTCAAAATTTCTTACACCAAAAGCAACGATGATAGCATCAAATATATTATTGTCAAAAGGAATTCTTTCGGAATCGCCCAACTTGAGTTCAATGCGCTGGTCAAGCTTCATCTTTTTGAGCTTTTTGCGGCCAACGTCTAACATTCCTTCCGAAATATCAATACCAATGACCTTTTCCGGATTCAGAGCAAGTGATTCTATGGCAAAATCAGCAGTACCGGTGGCCATATCCATAATAAGTTGGGGTTTGTCAGCTTTGAGTTGCTTAATGGCTTGCTTGCGCCAATAGATATCAATGCCTAAACTAAGGAGGTGATTTAGCAGGTCATAGCGCTCACTGATGTTGTTAAACATAGTGGCGACCTGCTCTTTTTTGCTGCTTTTCTGATCTTTATAGGGGACTACGGACATGGGTCACAAAGATGTAGTAATACAGATCATGCAACACCACATGGCTCACTTTTGTTGCCTGGGCCTGTAAAAATTGCTATTCCAGGTTGCTGAGCGGTGTATTGTCCAGTATTCGCATTTCTACCCGACGATTGAGTTCCCTTCCTTCTGCCTCGTCGTCGTTGGACGCCAGTGGGTCATCTTCTCCGTACCCTTTGGCTACCAGTCTCTCCATGGCGATACCCTCATCGATAAGGAAGTCAACAATTGCTTGCGCACGTGACAAAGAAAGCTGGTTGTTATAATCTTTAGGACCAGTATTATCAGTATGTCCAGCGATCTCTACCCTCGTTTCAGGGTTTTCATTCAAAAATTGTTTCAGGCGGTTCAGTTCGTCAAAGGATTTCTGCTTGAGTTGAGCGCTATTGAAGTCAAAGTATACAAAATTTAGGATCATTGAATAATTTTCGACAATCCTGTCAAGAGCTACTTTTTTTCTGAATTCCTGTAATTCTTCAGTAGCAGCAGGAATGCCAATCTTAAGGCTCTTGTACACGTAGCCATTTTTTTCTACTGCCAGTACAAAATTAGCTTGCTCTTCGTTGAGAACATCAAAGCGGTAAATGCCGGGGGCTACTTGTTGAGGTTCTAGAGCGTTTTCTCTGTCAATGTCCTTAAGACTGACCCTGGCTTCCAGGGCTTCTTGTGATACAGCATCCTCTACTCTGAGAATAAGCTGAACTGCTTGTAGTGAAGTGTCGGAGGGCTTCTCGGCGTTTGAATCCTGTGGTACGTCAGCTTTTGCTTCTTTTACCTTTTTGATCTCCCTTTCTTCACTTTCCTTATTCTCAGCCAGTTCTTTGCTTTTACTACCTTCCAACTTATCTTCCTCTTCAGAAATCTCGGCAATTTCTACCATGTAAATGTCCAGATACCCAACGCCGCCGTTCCGAACAGTAGCATAATATCCTCTCTTGCCGTCTTTACTGCTAACAAAGAAAATGTCATCGTCGGGGGTATTGATGGGATATCCCAGATTTTTTGGATCACCCCACGAGTCATTTTCAGGGTCGTATTCTGATTTGAATATATCGTAGCCACCCATTCCTTTGCGACCCCGTGTACTGAAGAATAATGTTTTGCCGTCATAGTCGATGAACACCCCATCTTCATCAAAAGGGGTATTGACCATATCGCCCAGGTTGGTCACTTTACCCCACATACCACGACGGTCCTTTTCACATTTATAAATATCCAGTCCGCCGTAACCTCCTGGTCGGTTGGAAGAAAAGTAAAGTGTTTGTCCGTCCGGAGAGATGGAGACTGAATTTTCTGAGTAGCTGGAGTTAATGTTATCGCTTAATGGTTCGGGCTTAGACCAGGTGCCATCACTCTTGCGGTCTGATACGTAAATGTCGCCGTTATTGTCGTCACGGTATACATAAAGCTGCTGGCCATCCGCTGAAAGGGCGAGATTTGACTCAAAGTATAGTGTATTGACGGTTTCTCCAATGTTTTCAGCTGGTGTCCACTTTCCGTCTACTTTGTGCGAAATGAAGATATCCTCATAGGCAAAGTTATCGTCATATACATTTTCGTTCAGGTTATTTTCTTTCCGACGCGAAGTAAAAATCATCATAGTTTCGTCGGCATTAATTACCGGTGCGTAGTCAAGACTATTAGAATTGATCTCACTACCTATATTGACGATATTAAAATTTCGTGCATTAGAGACGAAATCTAGTCCGTTTTCGCACTCATAAATTCGCCTCTTGGCTTGATTTGCCGGTATTTTATCTTCTCCCCGGTACTCGGTTTCGTTTTTAAGTTTATTGAGGTATTCGTTGTAGTAAGTGATCGCATTATTAAACTCCATTCCGTACTGATAAGCACGCCCAATTGAATAAAGCAGATCAAAACGATAGTCAGGATCAAGCTCATACACCCTTAGAAAATAGGGAGTAGCTTCACCTTTGTTTATAGTTTCTGTAATTGTTCGGGCAGCCATGTAGTTTGCTTTGATATTATCAGGGTCAGCTTGCACCGCAAGGATGTAGAATTCCTTGGCAACTTCAGGAGCCTTCTGCTCAAAATAAATTTCGTCACCAATTTCTACTTGTTGTCTGGCCAACTCTTTATTATCCTGGGCAAAGAGCTTTGACGAAAAGCACAAATATAGCGGCAGAAAGATTAATATGTATGTTGCTTTATGAGCCATATAATCTATACACTTTCTTACTCTTAATCAGAGGTAGAACTCTGATATCCATGTTAATAATTTTCGGCAATTTAGGGTGGATTACAATGCTATAAAATCGCATTATTCCACAACGTAATATTCATGGTGAGATAATGGTGTAAGCAAAACCTAAGACAGAGCAACCCATCTGTAGCATGTAATTTTTAGTGTGATATTTTCTGTCGCTTTGTTTTTTTACACCCTGCTTGAGAAGATGTGAAGGCTATCAATTAGAGCCAGTAATATGCAGATTGAATTTCTGATAAACACATATTATTTATATAAATATTTGTTAGAAGAGAGTACAAAGAAATGGGTGGTTACCATAAAAATACATACTTAGAAGCTTTTAATAAGGTTTTTTGTTTGATTTCACTGCGATTGATTGTATACATTAGAACATACTTATTTTGAATGGTAGGCTATTATTTGTAAGATTTAGCATGCTTATACTTTAATACCGTATAGCAGTGATAGGCTTGGTAGATGAAAAAATTGTCTTAAAAACACAGGTAATTTTACTCTTATGAGAAAAGTAAATAGTATCATGATAAAGTAACATCTGATGACAGATTTTAAAAATAGCAGAACGTGCTAAAATCATGTGATAAAGGTACTAAGTGAGAGCTACATGTGTCTTTTTGGTCTCATACGATAGGTTTTGCACACAAATAGGGCGTTGTTCTGTTAATAAAAGTGTATTTGTAATTTTTTTAAACTAATAAATACCAAACTTTATGTCAGGTGAAAAAAATTTGGCCCAACTTAAGGAGCTTTTAAACCGAACTGTTAATGCATGTGAAGCATATAAGAACGCCTCCAAGAATGTGCATAACCAGCCACTTACTACGTTTTTTGAGAAAGCTGCCTATCAGCATGAGCGTTTCTCCAACAGGATCAAAGAAGAAATCACCAAACGTGGTGGTGAGGCTGACGAAAAAGCCAGTCTTAAGTCAGAAGTAGATCGTTTTTGGCTGGACTTTGCATCAATCATCATCAGACGAAACGAGCATGCGATACTGAAGGCATGTGCAAGTACTGAGGAAGCAGCCGTGAAACAATATGATGAAGTTTTAAAAACGGGAATTTCAGAAAGTCTAAAAAAAGATGTGGTGCAGCAGCGTGACTATGCAGTTAATTTGCTCAAAGAAGTTGAAGAAATGAAAAAGGAATACCCTAGCGATTAGTATGGGAAGTTCAATTTTTCAGAAAATAAAGTCATTGTAGTTTTATGCTATTTTTTGCCAAATTATTAACATTCTTTGTAAACTGTTTTTTTCAAACTGGTGAATTATTTGTATACTGAAAGATTAAATAATACGGTTCAAAATCTTCACAAGGTAAAACTATATGATTAGAGTCATCTACCTTATTTTCTTTTCTTTATTACCATCGTTGATATCTATCGCAGCTCCCATATCTCTGGATGATGATATCATTTTCACCATTGTAGAGGAAGACAACCTCAAGGGACTGTTTGACGAAGAGGGTAACATGCTTATCCCTATTGCTTATGAAGATCTGGGATGGAGTAAAGGTATGCCAGAAGTCCATAACAAAGTGATCGGATATCGAAAGCACAATCATTGGGGGCTGATTGATGTCAAAAACCGAAAAGTTACGGAGCCTATATACTACAGCCTTCAGCCATTCATCAAAAAGCGGATTATTGCCTCCCGAGGTACTGTCATTAGTCGGAAGCGGGTTTTTGGTCTTATTGATCAACAAGGGCAAGAAAAACTAGACTTTCGCTATCACGATTTAGTACCTCATCAGAAGCAGTTGATTGCCGCTACTATTGTTAATGATAAGCCTAACTACGGGGTCATAAATGCAGAAGGACAGGCTGTGATTGGGTTTCGCTATCGTAAAATTTATGGTATAGCCGAACATGTCTATGCAGTGTACAACCATCAGGACAAACTAGCGCTCTTCTCGTCCAACGGTATTTCTTTATCATCATTTCAATACGATAGTATCTCCCAGTTTAATGAACAGGGCCTTGCAGTAGTGTATCAAAACGGAAAAGAAGGAGTTATCCGTAAAGATGGCGTTGTCGTAGTGCCGATTGATTACCGTCGGGTTAAAATACAGGATAAGGGTGGGATCAATGTACTTCCCTTCAGCAAATGGCACGTGATGAAAGGAACCAACGAGAAGCTAAGAAGCTACACTTTTCAACATATTGAACCGGCTGGTAAAAATCTGTACAAGATTAAACTGGGTAATGTTTCTACTTTCGTAGATTCTGAAGGCAATCCGGTACTGTCCGATAATTGGCAAATCAGTAAACTGGAAGATGACTTCTCGATCATACAGAAAGGAAATAAATATGGCGTAATGAGTGGTGCTAAATCCGAAGAGAAAAGCATCATATTAGATGCCATTTATGATACGCTCTATGTTGATGGCCGGTATCTGATGGCTGCTCGTAAACTGGGACCTAGCGAATTTAGCTGGTCCATGTTCAATGCTGAGGGAGAAAAGCTTACTTATTACGCTTACCAGGAAATTAAGCCGGGCAATCAGAATCGTTTTCCCGTAAGGCGCAAAGATTACTGGGGCTACCTGGACGAAAAGGGGGAAGAAGTTATATCCTGTCAGTATCTTTCTGTTTCGCCCTTTAGCCAAGGACGCGCGAGTGTTGGTTTTTTAAAAGGGCAGGGTGTAATTGACCAGCACGGTAACTGGACGATAGAACCCTTCAAATACGAAGGGGCTAATCTTGATTTGGATAGAATCCACGATGATCTGTATATCTTCAGTACCGAAGCACACCACTATGAGCCGGCCAGGTATGGTTTGGTAGACAGTGGGGGAAAAGAGATCTATGTAAGCTTTGACCGTTTGATAGATAACGGTCACACCGTTTGGGAAGTCAACGACCAGGGAAAATACGGCCTTATTAGTTATCAGGGGGAGCGAATTCTGGCTACTAAGTACGATACTATTTCTGCCCTGCAGGAAGGCAAAGTGTACACTTTTGAAAAAGATGAACACTATGGAATCATGAACCGTGATGGAGAAATTCTGGTAGATCTGGATAACAATTTTCAGAAACTTTATCCTATGAGCGAAAACTTCCTCGGTGTTAGGATGGAAGACAAATATGGCTTTGTGGATACACTGGGTAGACTGCGTATCGCGAACCGCTACGACTCTGTAACGCACTTTGAAAGTAATATGGCAGCTATTAAACTTTTGGGACGTTGGGGATATATCAATCGCTCAGAGACGTTGGTAGTACAGCCTCACTTTGAAAAAGCGTATCCCTTTATTGAGGGATTGGCTGTTGTCAGAAGAGATGAAAAATATGGGCTGGTCAACAAAATGGGAGATGTAGTTGTCTCTACCGAATACAGTAAAATCTATCCTGCACAACACAATCGCTTTGTAGTAGAGATAGTTAAACCTAATGAAGACCATAAACAAATGGGGCTGGTAAGTGAAACCGGCCAGCGACTCATCTACCCTAAGTATGACTCCCTTAAAGACTTGGGTAATGGTTATGTTATTATTAGTCGGGAAGGGCAGTACGGACTGCTAACGACCCAGGGCATGAGTACAATCCCACTTAAGTACGATATGATTAAATACGATACGTATAACGACCATTTTCTGGTACTGGAAAAGCAAAAATGGAAGACACTGGATGTAAATACTCAAGTGGGAAAATAGCAGTTAAGAAAACATTGAAAATAAGAAAGGTGGTCATTTTCATGGCCACCTTTTTGTCTTTGAAAACATTTATTTTGTTCTAATCGTCATCTTCCTTCTTTCCCCGACTACCCTCATCTTCTCCTGATATAGAAGTTCGCATATCGGTATCTGCCTGAATGTTACGCATGCGATAATAATCCATGACGCCCAGGTTTCCAGAACGAAAAGATTCTGCCATAGCTTTGGGTACTTCAGCTTCTGCTTGGATCACATTGGCTCGTGCTTCCTGTGACTTAGCCCGCATCTCCTGTTCGTTGGCTACCGCCATGGCGCGCCGCTCCTCAGCTTTGGCTTCGGCTACTTTAAGGTCAGCGTTAGCCTGATCTATTTGTAGTTTGGCACCAATGTTATCGCCTACATTGACATCAGCAATATCGATAGAGAGTATCTCAAAAGCAGTACCAGCGTCGAGCCCACGTTGGAGTACCAGTTTGGATATATTATCAGGATTTTCCAGCACATCCGTGTGTTTACCAGCAGAACCAATAGAAGTAACGATACCTTCACCCACACGGGCCAGGATAGTATCCTCACCGGCACCCCCTACCAGTTGTGCAATGTTTGCCCGTACAGTTACCCTGGCTTTGGCCATCAGTTGAATACCATCAGCAGCGACAGCGGCTACCTCAGGCGTATTGATAACTTTGGGATTTACAGAAATCTGTACCGCCTCGAACACGTCACGGCCTGCCAGGTCTATGGCGGTTGATTGCTTAAAACTCAGACGGATGTTAGCCTTATCGGCGGAGATAAGTGCTTTAATCACGGAGGGTACATTACCTCCGGCCAGGTAGTGTGTCTCCAGGTCAGACGAAGACACTTCCAGTCCGGCTTTGGTAGCGGTAATCAGCGAGTCCACCACAATTCTGGGGGGGACCTTGCGAATCCGCATGAAGACCAACTCCAGCAGCCCGACTTTTACCCCTGAAAAGCGGGCTGTGATCCAGAGGTTAAGCGGGATAAAGTAGAGAAAGGTAAAAAAAGCCACAATAGAGGCTACAATGATCAAAATTAATGAAAGTCCATCCATATAGATTTGCTTTGGTTACGTTGCAGATTCCTTTTCAACTGCTTCCACATAAATTCGCTGATCCCGTATCGCAATGATACGAATTTTCGTACCAGCTTCCAGAAACTGACCCAAGGTATTCACCTCAACGACAATGTCCTTAAATTCTGCTTTACCCCCGGGTCTGAGCGCTGAGAGGGTGATGCCCTGGTCTCCTTTCCAGAGGTTATTTTTTACATCTTCATTTACCTTCCCCGTATTGGTACTCTTGAGTGAAAGACCTTCCCAGGTATTGGAGCGAAAACTGATCAGTAACAAGATTAATAAAACAACAAAACTGAATCCCAAGATAGTTAATCCTATACCAGTGCCAAAGTTTACAAAAGTCATGATCACACCCGCAGCCGTCATGAGCAGGCCAGCAATTCCAAAAATGGTCGTGCCCGGAATAAATACCAACTCAGTAATGATCAGTAATATACCGATGATTAACAGAATAATGATTGCCAGCCACATGGAGTGAAAAGTTTTAGGTAGTATATGCTGATTTCAATATATAAGCTTAATAAGCTTTGGCAAACACTACGCGGCGGCTTGAAGGTTTACCCGAGTAGATGCATTTACCTGCTTCTTCTTTGGCGTCTAGTGGTACGCAACGAATGGTAGCTTTGGTTTCATCTTTGATCTTTTCTTCAGTTTCGGCAGTGCCATCCCAGTGAGCCAGTACGAAACCTCCCTTTTGGTCTAATATATTTTTCATCTCCTCATAGTCATCTGAGTAATAGGTACTTGAGGTTCTAAAGTTCAACGCTTTGTT